>NZ_JBJXHK010000018.1:0-42912 GCF_046638635.1 Lysobacter zhanggongensis | reverse complement strand
CGACCAGCCCGGCGCCGCACCTCAGCGCCGCCTCGGCCGCCAGCATGATCGCGCCGCCGTGACCACTGTCGCCGCCGATGCAGAGCACGCGGCCGTGGTCGCCCTTGTGGCTGTCGCGCGCGCGCGGCCGCAGCCAGCGCGCGAGGTCGTCTTCGCGCAGGTCTTCCAGCTCGTGCGGGGCGCCAGTCATGGCCGCGATTCTATACTTGCCCCCGCCGTGACCATTCCCCTTCCGACCTTGCCCGACAACTCCACCGGCGCCGACCCCGCGCAGCTGGCGCAGCGGATCCGGGATCTCGCGCGAGAGGCCGGGTTCCAGCGATGTGGCATCAGCGACATCGTGCTCGACGAGGACGAAGGGCACCTGCGCGACTGGCTCGCGCAGGGGCTGTATGGCTCGATGGACTGGATGGCGCGGCACGGCGACAAGCGCTCGCGCCCCGCCGAGCTCATCCCCGGCACGCTACGGGTGATCTCGGTCGGGCTGGACTACGGCCGCCGCGACGATCAGGAGGCCTGGGAGACGCTGGCCGACGGCGAGCGTGCCTACGTCGCGCGCTACGCGCTCGGCCGTGATTACCACAAGCTGATGCGCCAGCGCCTGCAACGCCTGGCCGAGCGCATCGCCGAGGTGGTGGGTCCATTCGGCCACCGCGTGTTCGTCGACTCCGCACCCGTGCTCGAGCGTGCACTGGCGCGCAACGCAGGACTGGGCTGGATCGGCAAGCACACGTGCCTGATCGACCGCAACGGCGGGTCGTGGTTCTTCCTCGGCGAGATCTACGTCGACCTGCCGCTGCCGGTCGACACGCCCGCCACCCCGCACTGCGGCACATGCACGCGTTGCATCGACGTCTGCCCGACCGGCGCGATCACCGCGCCCTACCGGCTGGATGCACGGCGATGCATCTCGTACCTGACGATCGAGCACGAGGGCGCGATACCGCTCGAGCTGCGCGAGCCGATCGGCAACCGGATCTTCGGCTGTGACGACTGCCAGCTCGTGTGCCCGTGGAACAAGTTCGCCAAGCGTTCCGACGAGCCCGATTTCCGCGCCCGCAACAACCTCGACGAAGCCAGCCTGGCCGAGTTGTTCGCCTGGACGGAGGAGGAGTTCCTGCAACGGACCGAGGGGTCGGCCCTCCGGCGCAGCGGCCACCAGCGCTGGCTGCGCAACATCGCCGTCGCCCTGGGCAACGCGCCGACCACGCCGGAAGTGGTTGCGGCGCTGGAGTCGCGTCGGCATTGCGACGACGGACTGGTGCGCGAACACGTCGAATGGGCGCTCGCGCGGCACCGCCCTGCGTAGAGCAACGCGCCCGATCAGCGGCGCAACTGTGCGACCAGCTCGCGCGTGACCGGGTCGTCCGCTTCGCCCTCGCCGCGCAGGGCGGGCATCAACCGGTCGGCAACCTGCTTGCCCAGCTCGACACCGAACTGGTCGAACGGATTGATGCCCCACAGCACGCCCTGCAGGTACACGCTGTGCTCGTACATCGCGACCAGAGCGCCGAGTGACCGGGCATCCAGACGATCGAGCAGCATCACCGTGCCCGGGCGGTTGCCCGGGTAGGCCCGGTGGGGGTCACTGCTGTCCTGGCCGTTCGCAAGCGCCTCGGACTGGGCCAGGAAGTTGGCCAGCAGGGCGGTGGCATTGTCCGGGTGCGCCGCATCGCGGTGGACCACGCCGATCATGTCCATCGACACCGGCTGGGTGCCCTGGTGCAGCGCCTGGAAGAAGCTGTGCTGGGTATCGGTACCCACCCCGCCCCACCACACCGGCACGGTCGACAGGTCGATCACCGATCCGTCGACGCGGACCGACTTGCCGAGGCTTTCCATGACCAGCTGCTGCAGGTAGTTGGGTAGCAGCCGCAGGCGCTCCGCATAGGGCAGCACGGCATGGGTGGAAAGCCCGAGCGCATTGCGGTTCCACACCGCGGTCAGCGCATGCCACGCGGCCAGGTTTTCCCGCGGCGGTGCCTGGAGCACGTGCGCGTCCATCTCCACCGCGCCCTCCAGCAACGCCTCGAACGCATCCATCCCGATCGCCAGTGCGATCGGAAAGCCCACTGCGGACCACATCGAATAACGTCCGCCGACCCAGTCCCACATCGGCAGGATCCGGTCGGGGCCGATCGCGAACGCCGTTTCGGCGCGCGCAGGGTTTGCCGTGATGGCGTACAGGCGGCTGTCGTCGCCCAGCCACTCGCGCAGGATCCGCCCGTTGAGGAGGGTTTCCTGGGTACCGAAGCTCTTGGACACCAGCAGGACCGCGGTGCGCGACGGATCGAGCGCCTGCGTCACCGACCGTGCGGCTGCCGGATCGACGTTGGAAAGAAAGTGGACGCGCACCGGGGCCCCGGGCGCGGCAAGTGCGTCGACCACCAGCCGCGGGCCAAGGTCCGAACCGCCGATGCCGACGCTGACCACGTCGGTGACGCCGCCGGCCTGGATCCGGTCGACCAGTTGCCGCATCCGCAGTCGGGCGTCGGCCGCGAGAGCGGACGCGTCGGCGGCCCGCTGGCCGCTGGACAGGTTGCCGCGCAACGCGGTGTGCAGCGCCGGCCGGTCTTCGGTGCGGTTGACGATTTCGCCGTCGAACAACGCCCGCAACCGGCCCGGCAGGTCGGCCTGGTCGGCGAGTGCGAACAGCGCCGCCAATGCCGCGGCGTCATAGCGCTGGCGGGCGAAGTTGGCGTACAGCGGACCGACGCGCAACGCCAGCGCCGATGCGCGGGCCGGGTCGGCGGCGCACAGCGCATCGATGGGGGTGGCAGACAGGCGCGCGGCGTGCGCGCGCAGCTGCTGGATCGGGGCGGAGGCCGTCATCCTGACGCCTCCCCGATCAGGCCGCCTGGGCCGGTATCGAGTGGTTGGTGTGGGTCAACTTGTTGTCGCCGTCGACATACACCAGGGTCGGCTTGTACCGGGCCGCCTCGACCTCGTCGAACTCCGCGTAGGCGCAGATGATGACCAGGTCGCCCGGCTGCGCGCAGTGGGCCGCGGCGCCGTTGACGGAGATGATGCCGCTGCCTTCCTCGCCACGGATGGCGTAGGTGACGAAGCGGTGGCCGCTGTTGATGTTGTAGATGTGCACCTGCTCGTATTCGCGGATGCCCGAAATGTCGAGCAGGCGCCCGTCGATGGCACACGAGCCTTCGTAATGCAGCTCGGCATGGGTGACGGTGGCGCGGTGGATCTTGGCCTTCAGCAGGTTCAGTTGCATGTCCGGAACTCCGTCCGCGGGCGGCGGGCGATCAGGGTGCAAGTTTACCAGCGCATGGCGCGACGCAACAAAACGCGAGTGGAATGCCGGATGCAGCGATTTCGGCGTTCAGGCGTCGAATTCGAGGTTGTCGATCAGCCGCGTCGTACCCAGCCGGGCCGCCACCAGCGCCACCCGTGCTCCACCCACGCCATCGTCGGGCTCGAGCAGGTCCGGCGTGCGGACCTCCACGTAATCCACCTGGAACCCGGAGGCCCGTAGCCGGCGACGCGCCTCTTCCTCGACCTCCCCGCGCGACCGCCCGGACTGGATCGCCGCGCGCACGCCCTGCAGCACCTGATGGATACCCGCCGCCACGGGACGCTCCTGCGCCGACAGGAACTGGTTGCGCGAACTCATCGCCAGTCCATCGGCCTCGCGGAGGGTCGGCGCGGCCAGCACCTCCACCGGGAACGCGAGGTCGCGCACCATCCGGCGGATGACCGCAAGCTGCTGATAATCCTTGCGGCCGAACACGGCGACGTCGGGCTGCACCTGGTGGAACAAACGCGACACCACCGTCGCCACCCCGTCGAAATGTCCGGGCCGGTGCGCCCCTTCCAGCACCGCGGTCACCACCGGCACCCGCACTTCCACCGCCGCTGCGGCACCGTACGGGTACATCGTGTCGACCGACGGCAGCCACATCAGGTCGGCCCCCGCGGCCGCGAGCCCGTCGCGGTCGGCGTCGGGCGTGCGCGGATACCGGGCGAAATCCTCATTCGGCCCGAACTGGGTCGGATTGACGAAAACGCTGGCCACGACCCGGTCCGCGTGCTCGCGCGCAAGCCGCACCAGTGAGTGGTGGCCGGCATGGAGGTTGCCCATCGTGGGCACGAAGCCAACGCGCAGACCCTCGCGCTTCCAGCCGGCGACCTGCTCGCGCAGCACCGCCAGGTCGGTTACCGACTCCAACATGGATCGCTCCGGTCTTCAGGCATACGAATGTGCGTCGTCCGGGAACCGGCCGTCGCGGACCGCGTCGGCGTAGGCGCGCATCGCCCCTTCCACTGAACCGCCTTCGGCCAGGAAATCCTTGACGAACTTCGGCCGGCGATGGCCGCTGGAAAGCCCGAGCATGTCGTGCAGCACCAGCACCTGCCCGTCGCAGTGCGGTCCGGCGCCAATGCCGATCGTCGGGATCTCGAGCGCGGCCGTGATCGACTCGGCGACCGCGGTCGGCACGCATTCGAGCACCAGCAGTTCCGCGCCCGCTTCGGCAACCGCGGCGGCATCCTCGCGGAGGCGACGGGCGGCCGCATCGTCGCGGCCCTGCACCTTGTAGCCGCCCAGGCGCAACACCGACTGCGGGGTCAGGCCGAGGTGTGCGCAGACCGGGATCTCGCGCTCGACCAGGTGCCGGATCACCTCCAGCTTGTGGCCGGCGCCCTCGATCTTGACCATCCCCGCCCCGGCGCGGAGGAAGCGCGTCGCCGCGTCCAGCGCGAGCGCGCACGACCCATCCGACTGGAACGGCATGTCCGCCACGGGCAGTGCCTGCGACAGCCCGCGGGCCACGCACGCGGTGTGGTACTCGATGTGGTCCACGGTCACCGGCAACGTGCTGTCGTGGCCCTGGACCACCATGCCGAGCGAGTCGCCGATCAGCAGCAGGTCGATGCCGGCCGCGTCGGCAGCCCGCGCGAAGCCGGCGTCATAACCGGTCAGCATCACCAGCTTGCGCCCGTCTCGCTTGGCGTCGCGCAGCTTCGGCACGGTCCACGGCGCGGCGCGCCGCTCGGGTCGTTCAGTCGAGCTGTACATGGGGGTGGCTCGTCAGCGCGCCGCGGAAGGCGGCGGAGCGACATACGTTAGCGCCTCGATGTCCCCGGCCGCCATCGCGGCGAGGGCCTCGCGCACCGGCCCGCGACCGGGAATGGCGGCATCCGGCGCGATCTCGGCCAGTGGCACGAGCACGAATGCGCGTTCATGCAGGTGCGGATGCGGCACGTCCAGGCCCGGGTCGTCGATCGTGGCGTCACCGTAGAGCAGCAGGTCGAGATCGAGGGTCCGCGGCCCCCAGCGATCGGCAGCGGCACCACGTTCACGCCCCGCGTGGCGCTCGATCCCGAGCATCCCGGTCAGCAGTGCCTGCGGTGCGAGCGCGGTGTGCAGCTCGGCCACCGCGTTGATGAAATCTGGCTGGTCGGTGATGCCCCAGGCCGGCGTGCGGTAGAACCCCGAACACGCGGCCACCGACGTCCCCGGCAAGCCGCCGAGCGCCCGGATCGCGCCGACCAGCAGGCCGATGCTGTCTCCGAGGTTGCTGCCGAGGCCGACGTACGCGACCACGGGCGAGCTCATTCGCCGGACGCCACCGGCGTGCGACGGCGACGGCGACGCTTGCGGGGGCGGTCACCGCCCTCCCCGCCGTCGTCGTCATCGGACTCGGCATCGCGCGCCCGACTCTGCATCGCCTCGATATGGTCGGGGTGCTGCTGCGCCTCACGCCAGAACTCGACGTCCTCGGCGTGCTCGTTCGACGCCACCAGCCGCAGGCCGAGGAAGTCGAAGGCCGCGCGGAAACGCGGATGCGACAGCATGCGCATGACACGCTTGCGCTGGCGCAGCGAGAACCGCGACTGCAACAACCAGATCTCCTGCATCGGCACCGAGAACCGGCGCGGCAGCGCGATCATGCCCAGCTGATGCACCGTGACCCGGTCGGCGGCACGGCGCTGGGCCTCCACCGCATGCACGCCCTGCGACTGCAGCGCCATCAGGGCACGGCAGTACGCTGGCCACAGCAGCAGCGCGAACAGGAACGCGGGCGAAACCGGTTCATCGTTGGCCACACGCCGGTCGGTACCCGCCAGGCCTTCCAGCAGCATCCTGCGCAAGGCACCGCTGCGATTGGACTTGAGCGCCTGCGCGGTTTCCGGCAGCAGTGCCGGCAGCAGGCCGTGGCGCTCCAGCCCGAGGAAGCTCTGGACCGCGTGCCCGGACAGGAACAGCTTCAGGCATTCCTCGAACAGCCGCGCCGGCGCGGATTCGGCCAGCAGCGGCGCGAGCACCGGGATGGGGGCCGCCGTCGCCGCCTCGATCTCGAAGCCGAGCTTGGCCGACAGCCTGACCGCGCGCAGCATCCGCACCGGGTCCTCGCGGTAGCGGGTTTCCGGATCGCCGATCAGGCGCATCAGGCGGTTCTGCACGTCCTCGAAGCCGCCGGTGTAGTCACGGACGGAAAAATCCTCGATCGCGTAATACAGCGCGTTGGCGGTGAAGTCGCGGCGGACGGCGTCGTCCTCGATCGTCCCGTAGACGTTGTCGCGCAGCAGGCGCCCGCCTTCGTGGGTCTCGCGGTCACCACTGCCGTCATCGACGTTGGCGCGGAAGGTCGCGACCTCGATGATCTCGCGGCCGAACACCACGTGGGCCAGGCGGAACCGGCGGCCGATCAGGCGGCAGTTGCGGAACAGTGCCCGGACTTCCTCGGGGGTCGCGTCGGTGGCGACGTCGAAATCCTTGGGGTGGCCGCCGACCAGCAGGTCCCGGACCGCACCGCCGACCAGGTAGCCGCCGAATCCGGCGTCGCGCAGGCGGTAGAGCACGCGCAGCGCGTTGGGGCTGATGTCCTTGCGCGAGACGTTGTGCTGGTCACGCGGAATGATCCGCAGCGTGGGATTGGGCAATGGGTTCTGGTCAGGCATCGAGCGGGCGTCGCCGCGTTGGAATTTTTTCAAGGATACCCGTTGCCGGGCGAAACATAGCCCTCTATACTAGCAGGCCGCGCAACGTTGAGAGTCCGGCGCGGATTTGCTCCCTTCGTCTAGAGGCCTAGGACGTGGCCCTCTCAAGGCTAAAACACGAGTTCGAATCTCGTAGGGAGCGCCAAACACCGGAAGCCCGCACAGCGATGTGCGGGCTTTCTTCTTTTGGTGGCCATGGAGCGAATGGCTACAATCCCCTTCCGATCCACGCCGATCCCCCGGAATCCCCCCAACCATGCCCTTCGTCGTCACCGAGAACTGCATCAAGTGCAAGTACACCGACTGTGTCGAGGTGTGCCCGGTCGACTGTTTCCACGAGGGTCCCAACTTCCTGGTGATCGATCCGGACGAGTGCATCGACTGCACCCTCTGCGAGCCGGAGTGCCCGATCAACGCGATCTACCCCGAGGATGACGTGCCGGCGGGCCAGGAAGTGTTCGTGCAGATCAACGCCGACCTTGCCAAGGACTGGCCGGTGATCACCGCCCGCAAGGACGGCCTGCCCGATGCCAAGGAGTGGGAAGGCAAGCCCGGCAAGCTCGAGTTGCTGGAGCGCTGAGCCGCCCACGCCGGCCTGCCGCAAGGGACGCATCAAAGAGCACGGGCGCCGATGCGCCCGTTCTGTTGTTTGGAGTTGGAGGCTGCGGCCGTCGTGGCTCAGTTGCCTGCCAGCGCCGCCTGCAACCGGGCAAGCAGTTGTCCCGGCACCGCGCCGGTCGCCGGCGTGCCGCGCGGATCCACCACCGACACCTGGGCACCGGATTCGGCTTCACTGACGCGGACCAGCAGGTTGCTGCCCTGGTAGTTGACGTCGAACACGCCGAGCAGCTGGGCACGGCTGGCGACGGTCAGGCCTTCGATCGAGGCCAGCGCGGCATCGACCTGCGCGAACACTTCCTCGCGCGTGCCGTTCGCCGTGAAGCCGGCGGCAGTGGCGCCCACGGGTGCGGCATTGCCCGCCGCAGCCACGGTGCCGGACGCGGTGACCGGGCCGGCTGGCGCGGTCGTTGCCCCGGTATTGGGCAGGTCCAGGTCCGGCGGGACTTCCAACGGACGGTTTTCCGGGGCGGCGGCGTAAAGGTCGTCACTGCGGCTGAACCAGCTGCAGCCCGAGGTGGCGACCAGGGTGGCAAGCAGCAGGCTGCCCACGAGAAGGCGCGGTTGGTTCGAGTTCGATTGCATGGGGGACTCTCCGGTCAGTCCGCGACGGCGTCGCAGGCGGTTTCTAGTTCGCGCACGGCCAAGGCGATGCGCGTTGCGGTATCGCGATGGGTGGCCGACAGCGGCTGGAGCGGCAGGCGCAGGCCGTGGCCGATCCCCTGCAACTGCAGCAACGCCTTGACCGGGATCGGGTTCGGCTCGACCCCGAGGAAATCGTTGATCTCGAGCATGCGGTCGTTCCAGCCCTCGGCGGCGTCGCGCTTCCGGGTACGCGCAAGCTCGCACAGGCGACGGAACGAACGCGGCAACACGTTGGACGCCACCGACACCACGCCATCGGCGCCCGACAGCATCGCCCGGCAGGCGGTCGGATCGTCGCCGCTCAGCACCACGAAGGCCTCGTCGCGCAAACCGAGGAGTTCTTCCATCCGGGCGACGTCGTTGCGCGCCTCCTTGATGCCGATGATGCGCGGGTGACCGGCCAGCTCGGCCACGGTGTCGGGGAGCATGTCGCACCCGGTGCGACCGGGCACGTTGTAGAGGATGACCGGCAGCGCNCGCCTCCTTGATGCCGATGATGCGCGGGTGACCGGCCAGCTCGGCCACGGTGTCGGGGAGCATGTCGCACCCGGTGCGACCGGGCACGTTGTAGAGGATGACCGGCAGCGCGCCGTCGTCGGCGACCGCACGGTAATGCGCCACCAGGCCGGCCTGGGTGGGGCGCACGTAGGGCGGCGTGACTACGAGCGCCGCGTCGGCACCCAGCGCGGCGGCGCGGCGCCCCTGCTCGATCGTCTTGCCGGTGTTGGACAGCCCGGTGCCGGCGATCACCGGCACGCGGCCTGCGACATACTCGACGGCCGAACGCAGCAGGGTGTCGAACTCGGCGTCGAACAGCGCGGCCGCCTCACCGGTGGACCCGGCCACCACCACCGCCTGGGTGCCGCCATCGATCTGCGCGTCGAGCAGCCGGCGCCAGGCGTCGAGGTCGAGCTCGCCGTCAGCATCGAAGGGGGTCGCCAGGGCGGTGATGCTTCCTGAAATTCGCAAGTCGGTGCCTTTGGACGCGGGGTGCGCGAGCAATTCGGGGGGATGCGGCAAGCGACACCGCGGAGGCTCCGATGTTACTTGCGGCCTGAAAGCACCGGCAAGTATGCTGGCCGCAGCTCAAGGACCGCTCACGGGCTGTTCGCGACCCGCGGTCCAGTCTTCCGGAAGCCCCGTCCCACGGGCTTCCAGCCAGTCCCTCCTTGCAGGCGCCGCCTTGACCGATTCCAGCACCCGGCCGTCGCCGAACGAAAACCACCTCCTGATCAACGCCTATACGACGCATCCGGAATCGCCCCTGTTGTCGGTGTCGCGGCGTATTGCCGACAGCGGCTGCAACCTGGTCGACGCACGGCTTTCCACGGTTGGACGGGATGTTTCGGTGACCGCGCTGGCGGTGGGTTCGTGGGACGCGATCGCCAAGCTCGAGGCGATGCTGACGCGGCTGGAGCGCGAGGAAGGCCTGAAGCTGATCTGGTACCGCACCGGCGCCAAGCAGGTGCAGTCCAACCTGCTGCCCTACATCGTCGAGGTGGTGGCGGCCGACAAGCCCGGCATCCTGTTCCAGCTGGCCGACTTCTTCGACCGCGAGGGGATCACGATCGAGAGCCTGCACTGCTCACGCTACCGCGCCATGCAGACCGGCGCGGACATGTTCTCCGCCCAGGTCACCATCGGCGTACCGGCGAGCATGCACATCGCCGCGCTGCGCGACGATTTCCTCGAGTTCTGCGATCACCTCAACCTCGACGCCATCATGGATCCGATGAAGTTCTGAGGAGTCTGCAATGCTTGAAACCGGCGACAAGGTCCCAGGCAAGCTTCCCCTGACGCTCTCCGACGAGCGCAGCGTCACCCTCGCCGACTACGCCGGCCGGTGGCTGGTGTTGTACTTCTACCCGAAGGACAGTACGCCCGGCTGCACCACCGAGGGCCAGGATTTCAACGCACTCCTTCCCGAGTTCGAGGCCGTCGGCGCCAGCGTGCTGGGCGTCTCGCGGGACTCGGTGAAATCGCACCGCAACTTCCGCGACAAGCAGGGTTTCGCCTTCGAGCTCGTCAGCGATGCCGACGAGGCGCTGTGCAACGCCTTCGGCGTGATCCGCGAAAAGAACATGTACGGCCGCAAGGTGATGGGCATCGTGCGCAGCACGTACCTGGTCGACCCCGCCGGGCGCATCGCCCGCGTCTGGCAGCCGGTCAAGGTGCCCGGCCACGCGCAGGCCGTGCTCGACGAACTCAAGGCTGTCGCCACGCAGTGACCCCGCCCGTTCCATGCCGCTCCGCCACCCCGCCCTGCGGGTCCGTGGCGGTGCTTTGCCGTGCCCCAGCGTTACCCAGCTGTCCCCTTCCCGACCGGAGCTCGCGATGACCAGAGGCAAGCGGATCTACGTGCTCGACACCAACGTGCTGATGCACGACCCGACCGCGTTGTTCAAGTTCGAGGAACACGATGTCTACCTGCCGATGCAGGTCATCGAAGAACTCGACAACGGCAAGAAGGGCACTTCCGAGGCCAGTCGCAACGCGCGACAGGTCAGCCGGTTCCTCAACGAACTGGTGGAGGCGGCCGGCACTGCCCGGGTGATCGAGGGCATTCCGCTGCTCCGTCCGCAGGGCCTGCAGTTGCGTGGCGCGCAGAGCGCCGGCTGCCTGCGATTCCAGACCGACAACTTCGACGCCGGCCGGCGTTTCGGCGCGGTGGTTCCCGATAACGCGATCCTCGGCGCGATCCTGGCGCTGAAGGAGGCCGAGCCGGACCTGCCGGTGGTGTTCGTCTCCAAGGACATCAACCTGCGCATCAAGGCCGCGATCGCCGGCATCGTGTCGGAGGATTACGAGAACGACCGCGCGCTCGACGACTTCAGCCTGCTCTACACCGGCGCCACCGCGCTGCCGGAGGACTTCTGGAAGCGCCACGGCAAGGACCTCAAGTCCTGGACCGACCGGGGCCGCACCTACTACGAGATCTCGCGGGTCGACGGCGATGAAACGACCGACGGAAGCTGGTACCCCAACCAGTTCCTCTACCTGCCCGGCGAGGAGGAGGCCGAGCTCAAGGTGACGCGCGTCACCGAGGACAAGGTGACGCTGCAGATCGTCGATGACTACCGCCACAACCAGCACTCGGTGTGGGGCATCACCGCGCGAAACCGCGAGCAGAACTTCGCGCTCAATGCACTGATGGACCCCGAGATCGACTTCGTCACCCTCCTCGGCACTGCCGGCACCGGCAAGACCCTGCTGGCGCTGGCCGCCGGCCTGGCGCAGACGATGGACCAGCAGCGCTACCGCGAGATCATCATGACTCGCGCCACGGTCAGCGTCGGCGAGGACATCGGCTTCCTGCCCGGCACCGAGGAAGAGAAGATGACGCCGTGGATGGGCGCGCTGACCGACAACCTCGAGGTCCTGACGCACAACCAGGACGGCGGCAGCTGGGGCCGCGCGGCGACCAACGACCTGCTGGCGTCGCGCATCAAGATCCGCTCGCTCAACTTCATGCGCGGGCGCACGTTCCTGAGCCGCTGGCTGATCCTCGACGAGGCGCAGAACCTCACCCCGAAACAGATGAAGACGCTGATCACGCGTGCCGGTCCGGGCACGAAGATCATCTGCCTGGGCAACGTCGAGCAGATCGACACGCCGTACCTGACCGAGACGACTTCCGGCCTGACCTACGCGGTCGACCGCTTCAAAGATTGGCCGCACAGCGCCCACGTGACCCTGCGCCGCGGCGAGCGCTCGCGCCTGGCCGACTACGCCTCGGAAGTGCTGTAGGCGATGGCCGAGCGGCTGGCCACGTGGGTCTGGGTCGGTGCCGCCGCGCTTGCCAGCGTGGCCGGCATCGTCAACGTGGTCGGCTTCCTCGGCTTCCAGCAGCAGGCGGTCACCCACCTGACCGGCAATACCTCGCTGCTGGCGGCCGCGCTGGTCGGCGGCGATGCCGGCATGGCGTTGGGGCTGGGGGCGATGCTGCTCGCGTTCGTGGCCGGCTCGATGCTCAGCGGGCTGATCGTGCAGGACAGCACGCTGCGGCTCGGGCGCCGCTACGGTGTGGTGCTGACGATCGAGTCGCTGATGCTGCTGGCGGCCGTGCCGCTGTTCCGCCAGCAACACCTGGCCGGGCCGATCCTCGCGGCCACCGCCTGCGGCCTGCAGAACGCGATGGCCACCACGTACAGCGGCGCGCTGGTGCGCACCTCGCATGTCAGTGGGATGTTCACCGACCTGGGCATCATGCTCGGCCACTCGCTGCGCGGGCTGCCACTGGCGCGGCGGCGGCTCGCGCTGTGCTCGCTGGTGATCAGTTTCTTCTTCCTGGGCGGCGTCGTGGGAGCCGTGCTGTATGGCGGCATCGGCTACGCCGCGCTCTATGTGCCCGCGGCGCTGACCGGCGGCACTGGGCTGGGGTACTTCCTCTACCGCCAGTTCACCATGCTTCGCGACACGGAACCTTTGTAGGAGCGGCACGCGGCCGATACGTTCGGCGACAATGCGCGGATGCACAGTTCCGATCCCCGCCCGCCTTCCGCACTCACCATTGCCGGTTCCGACTCCGGCGGCGGTGCCGGCATCCAGGCCGACCTCAAGACCTTCGCCGCGCACGGCGTGCACGGCCTAAGTGCGATCGCCGCGCTGACCGCCCAGCACACGCGCGGCGTGACCGCGGTCCACGTGCCCGACGCGGGCTTCCTCCGCGCCCAGATCGACACCTGCTTCGCCGACTTCCGCATCACGGCGGTCAAGCTGGGCATGCTGGCCAGCGCCGAGGTCAGCCACGCCGTTGCCGATGCGCTTGAAGCCCATGCACCGGCCGCGGTCGTACTCGACCCGGTGATGGTCGCGACGTCCGGGGCGCGCCTGCTGGAACCCGACGCGCTGTCCGCCCTGCGCGAGCGACTACTCCCGATGGCCACGCTGATCACCCCCAACCTGCCCGAGGCCGAGTTGCTGCTGGAGCGGCCGATCGCCGACCTCGACGCCATGCGCGATGCCTGCCACGCACTGCTGGCCCTTGGCGCACGGGCGGTCCTGCTGAAGGGCGGTCACTTGCCGGGCAACGGCGATATCGTCGACCTGCTGGCCGGGGGCGGCGCCATCCACGAAATCCGCCACCGCCGCCTGCCGGGCGAAGCGCATGGAACCGGCTGCACCCTCGCGTCCGCGGTGGCGGCGCGGCTGGCGCTGGGCGACGACCTGCGCGCCGCCTGCGACAAGGCGTCCGACTACGTGCACCGTGCCCTGCTTTCCGGATACCGGCCCGGGTTGGGGCATGTCGTGGTGCTCGACCACTTCGGTGCCGCCGACCGTACCCCGGTGGCGTGATGCAGGCACTGGAACTCCCCGTCTCCAGCGCCGACGGCCACGACGCGGTTCTGGTCGCCAGGATCCCGCAGCGACCACGCGCCGCCGCGCTGTGGCTCCCCGCGCTTGGGGTCGCGGCAAGGCATTACCTGCCGTTGGCCGAGGCGCTGGCCCAGCGGGGCGTGGCCACCTTCCTCCACGAGTGGCGCGGCCACGGCAGCAGCAGCCTGCGTGCCGGCCGGGGCACCGACTGGGGCTACCGCGAACTGCTCGCACTCGACCTGGCTGCCAGCGAAGCCGCGATGGCGGAGGTGCTCCCGGACCCCGGTATCCGCCGCGCGATTGGCGGCCACCGCCTCGGCGGCCAGCTGGCCGCCTGCCGGTTGGCAATGTCGCCTGGATCGGCCCAGGAGCTGTGGCTGGTTGCCAGCGGCGCCCCGTGGTGGCGCGCGTTTCCACGGCCGCTGCGCTACGGCCTGCCTCTCGCGTACCGCTTCCTGCCGTGGCTTGCCCGACGCTACGGCGCCCTGCCCGGCCGGCGGATCGGTTTCGGCGGCAACGAGGCCCGGGGCGTCATTGCCGACTGGGCGCGCACAGCGCTGGGGGGACGCTATGCAGCTGCCGGGCTGGACGTGGATCTCGAAGCCGGGCTTGCCGCCATGACGCACGACGTCCGCGCGGTGGTGATGGACGACGACTGGCTGGCACCGGCGTCTTCGCTTCGGTTCCTGCTGTCGAAAATGCCCGGTACGTCGGTCAGCCCTCTTGAGCTCGACGCCCAGGCACTGGACACGCGCGCGGATCACTTCGCGTGGATGAACCGTCCCGCCGCGGTGGCGGCGGCGCTCGCGGACTGACCCACCCGGCGCCCGCCAGCGCCATCGCGCAAATGGTTCAGTGCCTCACGGCCTTCACCACGCCCTTGATGCCGGCCTTGGCCTTCTCGGCAGCCACCAGGGTCGCGGCCGTATCGGACTGCTTCCATGCCTCGTATTCCTCATCGAGCTGGGCGCGCTCTTCAGCCGTGAAGAGCTGGCGCGCCATCTTGAACATGGTCTTTTCCTCTTCCTTGGCGTGGTGGTCGATCAGTTCGCCAAAGACCTTGGTGCGACCGGCGAACTCGGGCGTACCCGGATCGGCCGCGTGGACCTCGGGGATGATGGTCTGCTCGACGGCGTGGTGCTCGGCCAACGCCTCGGCATGGGTCTGCAGGCCATCACGGTCGGCGCGCTCCTTGAATGCCGGGTAGAACACCTGCTCCTCCCACTTGGCGTGCGGGATCAATGCGGCCTCGATCCGCTCGAGCAGGTCGGTGCGGGTCTTGACCCCGCGGTCGGTGGTGGCCTTCAGGTCGGCGAACAGCCCGCGGAGGGCGTCGTGCTCGTTTTTCAGCGTTGCCAGGATGTCGCGGGCCATGGCCTCAACCTCTCGAACGTGGGGGGGAGGCCAAACCTTCATCCGACGATGGTGGAGGCAACGTGTACGTCCCCCCGGTCAACGGGGCGGCGCGTCCCCGTGCCGGTCCCGCAGCACGCCGACCGCGTCCGCCAGCGACAACTCGCGTGCTCGCAGCAGGACCTGCAGGTGGAACAGCAGGTCGGCCGCCTCCCCCAGCAGCGCGGTGTCGTCCTGGGCGACGGCCGCCAGGGCGGTCTCGACGCCCTCCTCGCCCACCTTCTGCGCGATGCGCCGCACACCATCGCCGAACAGCCGGGTGGTGTAGCTGTCGGCCGACCGCGTGCGGTGTCGGTCGTCGATCACGGCGTCCAGTTCGGCGAGGAAATCCGAAGGCGCCGCCGGGAAGCAACTGCGGCGGTCCAGGTGGCAGGTCGGGCCCAACGGGCGGGCCTGCACCAGCAGCGTGTCGGCATCGCAGTCGGCCTCGACCCCTTCAAGCAACAGGTGATGGCCGGAGCACTCGCCCTTCACCCAGAGGCGGCCGCGGCTGCGGCTGAAGAACGTGACGCGACCCGTGTCCAGCGTTGCCGCGAGTGCGGCCCGGTCCATGTAACCCAGCATCAGCACCTGCAAGGTGTCGGCATGCTGGACGATGGCCGGCAGCAGGCCGCCCTGCTTGTCCCAGGCCAGGCCGGCCGGATCGAAGGGGATGTCAGGCATCGCGCACCTCCACGCCCCGCGCGCGCAGGGTCTGCTTGAGCTGGGGGATCGGCACCGCGCCAGAGTGGAAAACACTGGCGGCCAGCGCGCCGTCGACATCGGCGCGGGTGAACACCGCTTCGAAGTGCGCTGCCTCCCCGGCGCCACCCGAGGCGATCAGCGGCACGCCGCATACACGTCTGGCCGCCTGTAGCTGCTCGATATCGAAACCGGCGCGTACCCCGTCGTGGCCCATGCAGTTGAGCACCACTTCACCGGCGCCCAGCTGCTGGACTTCGATGATCCAGTCGAGCGTGCGGCGCGACAGAGCCTCGGTGCGCGCAGGGTCGCCGGTGAATCGGCGCACCCGCCATTGCCCGTCGGCGTCGCGCAGGCTGTCGATGCCAACCACCACGCACTGGACGCCAAACGCATCCGCCAGTTCGCTCACGAGCGCGGGCCGCTGCAAAGCGGGCGTGTTGATGGACACCTTATCGGCGCCGGCGTGGAGCACCGTGCGGGCATCGGCGACGCTGCGGATGCCTCCGGCCACGCAGAACGGAATGTCCAGCACCCGCGCCACCCGCTCCACCCAGTCGCGGTCCACGCAGCGGTCCTGCGGACTGGCCGTGATGTCGTAGAACACCAACTCGTCCGCGCCCTGGTCGCGGTAGCGCAAGGCCAGGTCGATGATGTCGCCCATATCGACGTGGTCGCGGAAGCGAACGCCCTTGACGACCCGGCCATCGCGCACGTCCAGGCAGGGAATGATGCGGCGGCTCAGCATGGCACCTGCCCCGTGGATGCCTCGGCCGCGAGGCCATCCCGCGCCTGGTCCAGCGCCTCGTCCAGCGTGAACCACCCTTCAAGCAGTGCCCGTCCCAGCACCGCCGCGGCGCAACCGGCCGCCCGCGCCGCGGCGATATCGGCGACGTCGCGGATGCCGCCGGATGCCTGCAGCCGGACCTGCGGCGCGACCTGCCGTAGCTGGGCGTACAGCTCCAGGTTGGGGCCCGCCAGCATCCCGTCACGTGCGATGTCGGTGCACAGCAGGTGGCGCAGGCCGGCATCGGCGTAGCGCCGCAGCAGCGGCGCAAGCGCCGAGTCGCTGGTCTCGGTCCAGCCGGCGGTCGGCAGTTGCCAGCGCCCTGCCCGGTCCTGCCGTACGTCGAGGGCGATCGTGATCCGCTCCGGCCCGAACCGGTGCAACCAGCCAGCCACGCGTTCGGGCTCGCGCACGGCAAGCGAGCCGACGACCACGCGCGCCGCACCGGCGTCGAGCAAGGTGGCGACATCTCCCTCGCAACGCACGCCCCCGCCCGTCTGCACCTGCAACCGGGTGTCGCCAACGATCCGCGCCAACAGCGCGGCAAGCGTGTATCCGCCGGCACGCGCGGCGTCCAGGTCGACCAGGTGCAGCCAGCGTGCGCCTGCATCCGCATAGCGTGCGGCCAGCGCGAGCGGCGCATCGTCGTAGCGCGTTTCGCGGGCGTAGTCGCCCTGGCGCAGCCGTACCGTCCGGCCGTCGCGCACGTCGATGGCGGGCAGCAGGTCGAATGCACCGTCGCCCGGTGCGCGGCCATCGGCACTCATGCGATGGCCTCCGAAAGGAAGTTGCGCAACAGCTGCGTGCCCACCGTGGCGGACCGCTCGGGATGGAACTGAGCACCGAACCGTCGCCCGTCGCCGACCACCGCGGGGAATTCCATGCCGTGGGTGGCCGTGGCCAGCGTCGCCGGCCCCACTGGCGCGGCATAGCTGTGTACGAAGTACGCCTGTGCGCCGTCGTCGATGCCGTGGAGCAATGCGCTGTCACCGATGCGTCGCAGTCGGTTCCAGCCCATGTGCGGCACCCTCACCGCAGGCCGGTCGTCCGTGCCATCGACCGGCACGAGCCGCGCCACCCGCCCCGGGAGCAGACCGAGGCATTCGACGTCGCCTTCTTCGGAGGACTCGTACAGCAGTTGCATGCCCAGGCAGATGCCGAGCAACGGCTGGCTGAGCCCGCGCACCACGTCGACCAGTCCCAGCTCGCGCAGGCGTGCCATGCCCGCCGCCGCTGCACCGACACCGGGCAGCACGACGCGCGACGCGGCGCGTATCACCGCTGGGTCGGCACTCGTGGAGACGCGCGCGCCCAGACGCTCGAACGCGTAGCGCACGGAGCCCAGGTTGGCGCCGCCGGCATCGATCAGGACGACGTCGTTCACAGCAACCCCTTCGTGCTCGGCAGGTCGTGGCCCTCTCGGCGGATGGCCTGGCGCAACGTGCGAGCGACGGCCTTGAAGCAGGCCTCGACCTTGTGGTGATCGTTGTCGCCATGCACCTGCAAGTGCAGGTTGATCCCGGCGCCCTCGCACAGTGACCGGAAGAAGTGCGGGACCAGCTCCACCGGCAGGTCGCCCACCCGCTCGCGCCGGAGCTCGCCTTCGAACACGAAGTAAGGACGCCCGGAGAAGTCCAGCGCCGCCGTCGCCAGCGACTCGTCCATCGGCAGCGTGAAGCCGTAGCGTCCGATCCCGCGTTTGTCCCCCAGCGCCTCGCGCAGGGCCTGGCCCAGCGCGAGTGCGCTGTCCTCGACGGTGTGGTGCTCGTCCACGTGCAGGTCGCCGGTGCAGCGCAGCGCCAGCGCGAAACCGCCGTGCTTGCCGAGCTGCTCGACCATGTGGTCGAAGAACCCCAGTCCCGTCGAGACCTCGGGGTCCGCCGCCCGGTCGAGGTCGACCGTGACCTGGATGGTGGTCTCGCGCGTGCTGCGCTCGACCCGTGCGCGACGCGGCGCATCGACCAGCTCGTGGGCGATACCGGCCCAGTCCCACTCGCCGCCGAACTGTCCGGTGCGCAACTGGAACGGACGCACACCCATATTGCGGGCGAACGCGTTGTCGCTCTCGCGGTCGCCGACCATCGCCGAACGCGCCCAGTCGATGCCACGGTCGCGCAGGTAGGGCATCGCAAGGCCGATGCCCGGCTTGCGGGTGGGCGCGTTGTCGGCCGGCAGGCTGCGATCGATCAGCACGTCGCGGAAGACGATGCCCTGGCTTTCCAGCACCTGCATCATCAGCGCATGCGGGCCGTCGAAGTCGGCCTGCGGGAACGCCTCGGTGCCCAAGCCATCCTGGTTGGTGACCATGACGAATGCGTACCCCGCGTCCCGCAGGCGCAGCAGCGCCGGGATCACGCCGGCGACGAAGCGCAGCTTCTCGTAGCGGTCGATCTGGAAGTCCTCTCGCTCCTCGATCAGTGTGCCGTCGCGATCGATGAAGAGGATCGGGCCTGCGGTGGTCATGCGACGGCCTCCAGCGCGGCAAGCTGGGCGATCACGCGATCGTTCTGGTCCGGCGTGCCGATCGTGATCCGCAGGGCGTCACCGAGGCCCGGGTAGCCCCGCATGTCACGCACGACGATCCCGGCGCCCAGTAGTCGCTCCAGCACGGCGGCGGCATCGGCGAAGCGCACCAGCAGGAAGTTCGCCGATGACGGATAGACGCGCCGGACCTGTGGCAGGGTCGAGATCGCGCGCCCCATCCGGGTCCGCTCGGCGACCGTCATTGCGATGTGGCCGAGCGTGTCCGACCAGGCCGCGTCATCGAGCGCCCGGCAGGCGAGTTCCGCGCAGGGTGCCGGCACCGGATACGGCGACTGGCAGCGCTGCAGCACCTCCACCAACTCTGCATCGGCGACCACGCAGCCGATCCGGGCGCCGGCCAGTGCATGTACCTTCGAGAGCGTCCGCAGCACAACGACGTTGCGTTGCCGCCCGATCAGCGACACCGCCGAGGCGCCCTCCGAGTACTCGATGTAGGCCTCGTCCACCACGACCAGGGCCTGGCCCCTCAGCCGCAGGGCGAGCGACTCGATCGCGGCGAGCGACAGGCGGCTGCCGACCGGATTGCCGGGTGAGCACAGGAACACCAGTCGGGCACCTGCAGCCAGTGCCGCGTTGCCGACCTCATTGAAATCGCAGGCGAAGCCACGCTCACCGTCCACCAGCGGCACGGCGACAACCCGAGCGCCGTGCAGGCGGGCGCAGACCTCGTACATGCCGAAGGTGGGCGGGGTGACCACCACGGCATCCCCGCCGGGCCGGCAGAACGCGCGGACCAGCAGGTCGATGCCCTCGTCGCTGCCGCGGCCGACCAGTACCTGCTCGGGGCGGCAGTCGTAGCGGGTCGCCATGAGCGCGCGCAACGCCGAGGGTTGCGGATCGGGATAGCGACGCACCCGCGCGTCGTCATCGGCCGGGTTGGGCCACGCCGATTCGTTGGCGTTGAGCCACGTGTCGCCGCCAGCCATGCTGCTGCGCGCCGAACGATAACCGGCAAAGCCACGCAGGTCCGGACGCAGGAGTGTCGTCGGTGAAGGGTTCACGCCAGGGCCTCCAGCCGCCGGACGACCGCCAGCCGGTGCGCATCCAGCCCTTCGGCGCTTGCCAGCTCGATCGCGCAGCCCCCGATCGCGCGTAGCCCTTGCGGGGACACCTCCTGCACGGTGATCGATGTCTGGAAGCTGGCAACCGAGAGCCCGCTGCACCAGCGCGCGGCGCCACCGGTCGGCAGCACGTGGTTGGTGCCGCTGCAGTAGTCGCCCAGTGCTTCGGGCGCCCAGTCGCCGAGGAAGACCGAACCCGCCGCGGCCACCCGCGGCAGCCAGCCACGCGGCTCGCGCAAGGCCAGGATAAGGTGCTCGGGCGCGTACGCATTGCTGACCTCGAATGCCTGTTCGATCGACGCCACCCGTACCAGCCGCGAGCTCGCGAGGGCTTGCCGGGCAATGTCGGCCCGCGGCAGGTCGGCGAGCTGCTGCTGCATCGCCGTCTCGACGCTCGCCAGCAGGCCGTCGTCGTCGGTGAGCAGCAGCACCTGCGAGTCCGGCCCGTGTTCGGCCTGCGACAGCAGGTCGGCCGCGACGAACGCCGGGTTGGCGCCGCCATCGGCAATCACCAGCACCTCCGACGGACCGGCAGGCATGTCGATCGCCGCGCCGCCAGTCATCAGTGCGACCTGCCGCTTGGCCTCGGTCACGTAGGCATTGCCCGGGCCGAACAGCTTGTCGCAGGCAGGCATGCCGCCGCGGCCGAACGCCATGGCGGCGATGGCCTGCGCACCGCCCAGCTTGAATACCCGCCGCACGCCGCAATGCGCGGCCGCAAACAGGACCGCCGGGTCCGCGGTGCCGTCCCGACGCGGTGGCGTGCACAGCACCACCTCGCGGCAGCCCGCCAGCCCGGCGGGAACGGCGAGCATGAGCGCCGTGGATGGCAAGGGCGCCGAGCCGGCCGGCACGTACAGACCGACCCGGGCGATCGGCCGCTTGATGCGTTGGCAGACCACCCCCGGCGCCGTCTCCACCGCCGGTGTTTCGCCCGCGCCCACGCGGTGGAAGCGCTCGATCCGGGTGGCGGCCTCGATGATGGCGGCCTTCAGGGCCGGTGTGAGTGCGGCGGCCGCGGCCTCGAACTCGGCGCCGGACACCTCGAAGCGGTCAAGCGCTACGCCATCGAGACCTGCGCCGATCTGCCGCAGCGCTTCATCGCCGTCCGTGCGGATCTGGTCCAGCAGCGCTGCGACGGTCGTGGCGACATTGGCGCCGGTCTTCTGCGCCGGGCGTTGCAGGAGTTCGTCCTGGCCCTGCGCATCGAGTGCATTCCAGTCCACGATCCGGCTCATGCCAGCATCCCTTCGACCGGCAGCACCATCAGCCCGCGCGCGCCCGCCCGCTTGAGTTCCTCCAGCCGCTGCCAGGTGACCGCGCCGTGGCACAGCGCCTGCAGCGCGAGCTCGTCCGCGCCTTCGACCTGCATCACCGTCGGCGCCTCCGCATCGGGCAGCAGCGGCAACAGCGACGGCAGCACCGCGCGCGGTGCCTGGAACAGCAGCAGCTTGCTGTGCCGCATGCGCAGCACCCCGTCGAGGCGGCGCAACAGCAGTGCCGCCAGCTCGCCACGCACCGCGTCGAGCTCGGCCACGGGCCCCGCCAGCACCGCTTCGCTCTCGAACATCGTCGTGACCGGCTTGAGCTGGTTGGCCGCCAGGGTGGCGCCACTGGAGACGATGTCGCAGACCGCATCGGCCTGGCCCAGCCGCGGCGCGATCTCCACCGACCCCGACAGCAACACCACCTCGGCGGCCACGCCCTGATCGGCCAGCCAGCGCGATAGCAATGCCGGATAGCTCGTGGCAATCCGCATGCCGGCCAGCTGCGCCGGTCCCTGCCAGGCCCATCCTTCCGGCACCGCCAGCGCCAGCCGGCAACTGCCGAAGCCCAGCGACCGCCATTCGCGGAACGCGGCGGGGCGATCGTTCGCAGCCCGGTCGGCGCCCTGCTCGGCCAGCACGTTGCGGCCGACCACGCCCAGGTCGCAGACACCATCGGCGATCAGGCCGGGGATGTCGTCGTCTCGCACCAGTAAGAGGTCCACCGGCAGCGTCTCGCCGTAGCAGAACAGGCGGTCGCGGCTCTCGCGCCAGCTCAACCCGCAGGAAGCGAGCAAGGCGCGGGCGGGGTCGGCCAGCCGGCCGGATTTCTGGATCGCGATGCGCAGGCGATCGCGCGCGGGGGGCACAGGGGTCATCCCGGTATTCCTGGTTCGAAAAGGGGGTGGTGCGTTACTTGGCCGCGACCGCGCGGCTGCGCTTGAGTGCCTGGCCGTAACCGCCGGCGCCGCGCTCAAGCGTCCGCGCGACGCGGCCGATCGTGGTGACGCTGACATGGGTGCGCTCGTGGATCTCGCGGTACGGGATGCCCTGGGCCAGCAGCGGCACGACCCGCCACCGGTCAGTCATCGACTCGAGTTCGGCCGGCGTGCACAGGTCCTCGAGGAACGCGCGGACCTCCGTGGGCCCGCGCAGGCGGTCGATCACCGACGCCAGCGTGTCCAGCACGTCTTCCTGCACCTCTCCAACCCCGTCCGAACGACGCTTCATCCCGCGCTCCAATGTATTAACGCGTTAGCACGTTAATGCACATTGGTACGCCGATCAACCACTTTTTGTTGGCGGGATTCAGGGCGTGACGCTGGGAACGCGGACCGGCCCCTCCACGGGCGTGCGCCCGGCTGCCTTGGCAGCGCTCGGCGCGGGGATCCCGACCGGTGCACGGCCGGACGGTTTCGTACGCGGCGCCGGCGCATAGCCGTGTGGATTCATCAACTGCCAGCGCCAGGCATCCCGGCACATGTCGTCAATGCCCAGCCGGCTTTCCCAACCCAGCAGCCGCCGGGCCAGGCCAGGGTCGGCGTAGACCTCGGCGACGTCCCCGGGCCGGCGATCGACGATCTCGTACGGGACCTGCCGGCCCGACGCACGCTCGAACGCGCGCACCAGTTCCAGCACGCTCACTCCGCGGCCGGTGCCGAGGTTGACCGTCGCGCCAGCATCGCCGCGCTGCAGGTACTCGATCGCGTCGACGTGGGCCCGCGCCAGGTCGACGACATGGATGTAATCGCGTACGCCGGTGCCATCCACGGTCGGGTAGTCGCCACCGAACACCTGCAGGCGCTTGCGCCGACCGACCGCCACCTGGCAAACGAAGGGCATCAGGTTGTTGGGTAAGCCGCCCGGGTCCTCGCCGATAAGCCCGGACGCGTGCGCGCCGACCGGGTTGAAGTAGCGCAGGTTGCACACGTGCAGGCCGCTGCCGGACTGGCAGACATCGGCCAGCAACTGCTCCACCACCAGCTTGGTGCGGCCATACGGATTGGTGACCTGCAGGTCCGCATCCTCCCGCACGGGCACGTGCCGCGGGTTGCCGTACACGGTGGCGGATGAGCTGAACACCAGCCGCTGCACGCCGGCGTCCTGCATTGCCCGCAGCAGGGTGATCGTGCCGCAGATGTTGTTGTCGAAGTAGTCCAACGGACGGCTGCACGACTCGCCGACCGCCTTCAGCGCGGCGAAGTGGATGACCGCGTCGAACCGGTGCTTTGCGAACAGCGCCGACAGTGCATCGGCATCGCGCAGGTCCACCCGGTGCGCCACCAGTGGCGCGCCGGTAAGCCGACGCAACCGCGGCAGCACGGCCGGCGAACTGTTGACGAAGCTGTCGGCGACGACGACCTGGTGGCCGCGCTCGACCAGCTGCACGCAGGTGTGCCCCCCGATGTAGCCGGCTCCACCCGTCACCAGGATATGCATGCTGCCCTCCAGGCCCGCCCGATGACCGGTACAACGCCAAACCCGACCATCGCAGGACCAAGCAGGTCGCAACCCGTCCGCATCCGCATCCGGACTCGTGGCCGGGTTGGCTCGGATCAGTCGTTGAAGTCTGCGAATCCGGGGAAACGCCACGATGAACCTGCGAGCTGCCGCCTCCTTCCTGTCCCTCCTGTTGTGCTCCCTGCTTGCCGCGTGCGCGAGCGGCGGCGGCTCGCTTGCCGATGCGCCGCCGGCCCAATCCGCCAACGCAGTGGACGCCTATCTCATCGGCGTCGACGACATCGTCCAGGTGTCGGTGTGGCGCAACCCCGAGTTGGGCATCACCGTGCCGGTGCGTCCCGACGGCATGATCTCGGTACCGCTGGTCGGCGACGTCGCCGCCGCCGGGCTGACCCCACAGGACGTGGCCGCCGACCTGCAGGAGAAGCTGGCGGCCTATGTGCGCGACCCGCAGGTGGCGGTGATCCTGACCGACCTGCGCAGCCATGAGTACCTGTCGCGGGTGCGGGTCACCGGCGCCGTGCAGCAACCGGTGTCGATCCCGTACCGCCAGGGCATGACCGTGCTCGACGCAGTGCTGGAGGCCGGCGGCATCACCGAGTTCGCCGCGCCCGGGCGGTCCAACCTGCATCGCAAGACCAGCAACGGCGCGCAGGCCCATGGCGTGCGGCTCGACCTGATCCTGGAACGGGGCGATCTCGCCACCAACTATCCGGTCGCCCCGGGTGACGTGATCACGGTTCCGGAGCGCACGTTCTGATGAACGCCATCGCCCTTCCGGCGCGACGCACGGCCGTCGCGGTACCGGACGCCCTGCCGCCGGACGAGCTGGTGCCGGTGCTGCTGGCCGAGTGCCGGCGCCACGCGCTGCCGATCGCGGCCACCTTTGGAGCGGTCGCCCTGCTGGCATTGCTCGTCGGGTTGTTCCTGTTGCCGCGCAACTACGTCGCCTCGACCACGATCCTCGCGCGCGAGAGCGACATCATCCAGCCGCTGCTGGAAGGACGCGCGGTCGCCACCGGCGTGACCGACCGCGCCGGCATGGCGCGCCAGGTGATCTTCAGCCGCAAGGTGCTGGAGGACATCCTCGCCACCGGTGGCTGGCTGGCCGACAACCCGTCCCCGATCGAACGCGACCGGAGGATGGAGCGCATCCAGGAGAACACCCGGGTCACCAGCCCACGCGAGGACCTGGTGCATATCGTCTACAGCGACTCCGACGCCGAGCGCACCTTCCGGGTAACCGAGCGGCTGGCCGAGCTGTTCATCGCCGAGAGCCTGGAGACAAAGGAGCGCGAGAGCCGCGAGGCCTACGAGTTCATCGACAGCCAGGTACAGGCGTACCACCGCAAGCTGATCGAAGCCGAGGAGAACCTGCAGGCGTACCGGTCGCGTAATGCCGACGCCCAGCCCGACAGCACCGCCGAGGTCAACAACCGGGTTTCGGCCCTGCGCACCCAGGTCAGCCAGAACCGCATGGAGCTGCAGGAGCACCGGTCGCGCGCCGCCGCGCTGGCCTCGCAGCTCTCGCGCGAGTCGGCCGTCACCGCGGTGCAGACGCGTGCCAACCTGTACGGCGCGCAGCTGGTGGAGCTGCAGAGCCAGGTCGACCTGCTGCTGCTCAACTACACGGAGCAGTACCCGGACGTGGTCCGCCTGCGGCACCAGATCGCCGACATCAAGCGCGCCATGCAGGAAGATGCCGCGCGCCCAGACACCGCAGCCCAGGGCGGCACGCCATTCGAGAGCGCACAGCTCAACCCTCACTACCAGCAGCTGCGCCAGCAGCGCGACGAGGCCCTGCGCGAAATGGCCGCCACCAACGCCCGGCTGGGGGTCTCGCAGTCGATGCTCGGCGAGGAGCTGGGCCGCCGCCGCAGCATCGTCAACGCCGAGGGCGCACTGGCCGAGCTGACGCGCGACTACGAGGTCAACCGCGACCTCTACCAGGACTTGTTGCGCCGGCGCGAGAACGCACGCGTGTCGATGCAGCTCGACCAGGAAGAACGTGGCCTCACGCTGCGGGTGCAGGACCCGGCCACCATGCCGCTGCGCCCCACCGGCCTGCGCTTCATGCACTTCGCGATCGGCGGCCTGATGCTGGCGATCCTGCTGCCGCTGGGCGTGGTGTTCCTGCGCGCACGCTTCGACCCGCGCATCCGCTCGGCATCGCACCTGTCGCGCCGGATCGGCGCGCCGCTGCTGGCGGTTATCCCGACCTACCACACGCCCGCCGAGCGCCGCCAGGACGTGGCGCGCGTGGCGCTGAGCTTCGCCATCGTGGCGACGGTCGTGGTCGCCTATGGACTGGTCTACGGCTACAAGCAGCTCTACGCATGACAACAAAGACCATGAGCAAGCAGACCCGACAGCGCGCGCCCCTGGCGCCGGTAACCGCCGATTCGGCCGGCGTGCTCGGCCCGGTACCGGCTGGCCACGCGATCAGCCGCTACGCCGAACCGGAGCCGCTCCCGGCGCGCAAGCTGGAAGAGCGCCGCCTCATCCACCGGCACGACTCGGTGCGGGTGCAGGCCGACGCCTTCCGCGAACTGCGTACGCGGCTGGTGGAACTGGGCGGCGAACGCAGTTTCGTCACGCTGGTGGCCTCGGTCGCCCCCGGTTGTGGCGGCAGTTTCGTGGCGCGCAACCTCGCGGCTGCGTTCGCTTTCGATGAATCCAAGAAGGCGCTGCTGATCGACTGCAACGCGCGGCACCCTTCCCAACACACCGCCCTCGAGGTCGAGGCCACCGGCGGCGGGTTGATGGATTACCTGGACGACCCGTCGCTCGATGTCGGCGACGTGGTCTACCCCACCGGCGTGCCGCGCCTGGGACTGATCCCGGGCGGACGCGTCCGCGAGATCACCGGCGAGGCCTTCAGTTCCTTCCGGATGCGCGCGATGACCGATTCCCTGCGCGGCCTGTACAACGACCGCTACGTGATCCTCGACGGCCCCCCGGTGCAGGGCTCGCCCGATGCCAGGATCCTCTCCGAGCTGGCCGACTTCGTGGTGCTTGTCGCCGGGTACGGCCGGGTGAGCGCCGCCGCGGTCGAGAAGACCATGGCGAGCTTCCCGTCGGAAAAGCTTGCCGGCGTTGTGCTCAACAACAGCCCATGAGCCGATCCGGCGCACGCAACCGCTACAGGCTTGGCACGGTTCACGCACTTGCGGCCGCGCTGGCGACGCTGCCGGGGACGGCCGCGGCCCTCCGGCTGGATTACTCGGTCGACCTGGGCGTGGAGCGCAACGACAACGTCGCGATGACCCCGATCGACCCGGTCGAGGAGGACATCCTCCGCGCCGGGCTGGATTTCGCCCTGACCCACGACACCGCGGTCATCCAGGCCAGCCTGGCTGGACGGGCGGAGTACCGCGACTACCTCGGCGATGCCTACGACGACACCCTCGACGGCACCGCGCAGGGCCGTCTGAACTGGTTCGCGCTGCCCGAACGGCTGAGTTTCACCGTCGAGGACAACCTCTCGGTGCAGCCCGTCGACACCCTGGCGGTCAATGCACCGGGCAACCGCCAGCAGGTCAACGTGCTGTCGCTCGGGCCCAACCTGCATTTCGACCTTGGCTCGAGCCTGCGCGGGCGTGCGGAACTGCGCTACACCGACAGCGACGCCGAGATCACCGACGAGTTCAACTCGCAGCGGCTGGGCATGGCCGTGCGTACCATCAAGGAACTGGGGCCGACCAGCCAGCTGTCATTGAACGTGCAGGGCCAGCGGGTTGACTTCGACGACGACGTCATCGCGCGCGACTACACGCGCTACGACCTGTTCGCACGCTACGCCCGGACGCTGGCGAACTTCGAGCTCGGGTTCGATGGCGGCTATTCGCGGCTGTCCTACCGTGATGGCCCCGGCAGTCGCTCGGAGCCGCTGCTGCGGGCCAACGCGGACTGGACCCCGGGTGAGCGGCATCGCCTGTCGCTGTCGGCGTCGCAGCAGTTCTCCGATGCCGCGACCGAAGCGCTGGTCGCCATCGACGAGGACGCGGCCACCACGCCGGGACCGCTGCTGGTCGGCGATGCGGTGGTCAACGCGTCGCCGTACCGCGAGCGGCGCATCGCCCTGGGCTACACATTCACCGGCACGCGGCTGGGCTTCAGCGTGGAGCCCTACGTGGACCGGCTCGACTACGTCGATGCCGACGAGTTCGACCAGGAAGGCCACGGCGTGGCCGCCGCCATCGGCTGGCAGTTGCGCCCGCGTACCACCATCGGCGCGTTCGCCAGCGTCGACCGGATCGATTACCTGCAACTGACGGTGGAGCACGAGACCCGCCGTTATGGCGTCCACCTGCAGCACGACTGGTCCCGCCACCTGAGCGGGCGCATCGAATGGGCGCGCCACGAGCGGCTCAGCAACGTGCCGGGCGACGACGCGGAACAGGGTCTGGTCTACCTGAGCATCACCTACCGCCGCTGAGGAACACTGCCATGGCGTCCCATCGAGCAATCCACCGACCGGGCCACGCCCCTCGCCGCAGCGCACTGGCCTGGCGCGGCCGCACCGCCGCGGTGCTGTACCTGGTCTCGCTGGCCGCGGCTTGTGGCTTCCCGGAAACCGGGACGCCCGTGTCCGTCCCCAAGGCCGAAGCCCTGCCCGCCCCGTCCGATGCCGCTCCGGCGCCCGATGTAGTACCGGCCCCGGCGCCCGCGGCAGCCGGCACGATGGCCAGCGGCATTCCGCTCGACCTGGATTACGTCGATCGAAACTCCGGCGAGTACCGCCGCTTCACCGCCTTCGTCGACAGCGCGGTACGGGGCAATCCCGGCTACGCGTTCGCCGCGGCCGATGCCGCCCTGATGCACCGGCTGTCGGGCAAGGACCGCTACTGCGAGCTGGCGGTTTCGATGGTGGAGAAGCAGGTCGCCGACGCCGAGGCCGCGATCGCGCGCGGCGACCGCCCGGAAGTCGCCGGCGACTCCTACCTGCAGGTCGGCCCGATGATCTCCGACCTCGCACTCACCCTCGACACCTGCAACACGATGGTGACGGCCGCGCAGCGTCAGCGCTGGTCGGCGTACGCCGAGCAGGCGGTGTGGAACGTGTGGCACCACGTGCGCGCGCACTGGGGCATGCGGCCGGAGCCGTGGACCGGCTGGGCCACCGACAACCCGGGCAACAACTACTACTACAGCTTCCTGGAGGCGACGCTGTACTGGGCGCTCGCCAGCGGCAACGCCGACTGGATGAAGGAGCTGCGCGAGGACCGCGTGCCGCCGCTGCAGCAATACTTCGCCCAGCTCGATGGCGGCGGCAGCCGCGAGGGCACCGGATACGGTGCCGCGCACATGCGGTTGTTCCCCTGGTACCGGCTGTGGCGGGATGCCACCGGCCAGGACCTCGCCGGCGCCAGCAGCCATGCGCGCGACAGCATCGACTACTGGATCCACGCGACGGTGCCGACCCGCGACCGCTTTGCACCGATCGGCGACCAATCACGCAACTCGGTGCCCGAACTGTTCGACTACCACCGGCGGGTGGTGCTGGAAGCACGTGCCCTGACCGAGGACGCGCAGGCCCGCAGCGCGGCCGCCTGGTGGCTCGGGAACATCTCGGTGCCCGAGATGTCGTCGGGCTTCAACCTGCGACACGGCCTGCTGCCCGCCGGCGGGAACGGCGAGCCACCCGCGTCGCTGCTCCACCATGCCGAGGGCACGGGGCACCTGTTCGCACGCACCGGCTGGGACAAGGACGCCATGTGGGTGGCGATCGTCGCCGGCCCCTACGAGGAGAGCCACGCCCACCAGGACCAGGGCGGGTTCACCCTGTTCGCGGGTGACTGGCTGGCGGTGACCGAGAACATCTGGAGCCACAGCGGCATCCAGCAGGGCACCACGGTCCACAACGTGGTGCGGTTCGAGCGTGCCGATGCGAGTGCGCGCCAGTGCAATGCGCCGGCGGGTGACGTGGTGGTGCACCAGTGCACGCCCACCCGTTCGACCCTGGAGGTGACCCCGGGGCCGGATGGGTCGTTCTCGGCCAACGCCGACCTGACTGCCGCCTATGCCGGCAACCCTGCCCTGCGTGGCTGGCAGCGCCGGTTCGACTTCGCCGACCGGACCCTCACGGTGCGCGACCGCTTCGACCTGGGCCCGGGCACGCGCGCGGTGTTCCAGCTCAACGTTCCCGAGCGGCCGCGTATCGAGGGCAACCAGGCCGTCGCCGGCAACCTCCGCGTGCGCGTGCTGGAACCGGCCAACGCCACGCTCGCGGTGCACGACTGGAGCAGCGTCGACGCTCAGGAGTTCCGCCGTGGCTGGCGCCTGGACGTCAGCGGCAGCGACACCGGTTACGTGGTCGCGTTGAGCGAGGACTGACCCGTCAGCAGCGCTTGGCCAGCGCGTTAACGCCGTAGTGGACGAAGCAGCGGCACGCATCCGCCCAGCCGAGTGATTCCACTTCGCGGTAGATGTGCCATTGCCAGCGCGCGGCGCGCAGCTTGTCGGCCGACAGCGAGCCGCGCCTGACGCGGTAGTACGCCAGCGGCTCCGGATCCGGTGCGCAGCCCGCCACGCCGGCCCGCCGGACCATCGCCAGCCAGAACGCGTAATCCTCGTGTCCCACCCGCTGGAACCGGCCGTCGCCCACGCGGCGGTCATAGATTCCGGTCAGGTTGCCGATGCGGTTGCTGCTGAGCATGTCGCGATAGTTCACCGTCGCCGGCGGTTGGACCACCGACAGTTCCGCCCCCGCTTCATCGACACGCTGGTAAGCGGTGTAGCTGATCGGCATGCCGCTGGCGCGCATCCAGGCCAATTGCACGGCCAGCTTGCGCGGGTGCCACCAGTCGTCGCTGTCGAGGAAGGCCATGCAGTCGCCCGTGGCGGCATCGATGCCGGCGTTGCGCGCGGCGGCCACGCCGGAATTACCCGCAAGCCGCACCGTCACCACGCGCGGGTCGGCCGCCGCGAAGGCGTCGATCACCGCCGACGAGCCGTCGCGCGAACCGTCGTCGACCACCACCAGCTCTACCGCCCGGTGGGTCTGTCCCAACACCGACTGCATGGCCTGGGCGAGCGTGGTGGCGGCGTTGTACACAGGCATCACCACGCTGACCGTGGCGGCCCCCTGCCCGTTCATTGCGCCCGTCCCCCGGCCCAGGACGACCGCGGGGGCGGCAGGCCGCGGTCGCGGTACTGCCCTGGGTCGCCGTCGAGCCCGGCCTCGGCCGCCTTGACGATGTTGTAGAGCTCGCGCGCGCTGACGTAGTGCAGTACGTAGTCCTTGCCGTCGTTGTAGCGGCGCTCGAGGTGGTCGTGCATCGCGTCGACCGGTGCGCCAAGCAGGGTGTCCATGTCGTGCTCCTGGGTGCCGTGGGTGTGCACCTTCACGAACACCCAGTCCGGCCGACCCTGGACGTGGATGCCGGTGCGCACCCATGCATCGACGCGCGCCGGCGTCGGCGGGCAACTGGCACGCACGTCTGCGTTCTCGATGCGGGGCATGACGCCAGCCCGCCGCTCGCGCCAGTTGAGGCCGAGCGGGCCTTGCACCAGCATCAGGTCGCCCTCGGGCTGGCCACCCACCTTCACCGGCGTCCCACGGTCGTGCGACTTCGGGCGACCGGGGTCGTCGGTGGCGTAGTAGATCGAATTGATCGTGCTCGTCTGGGTTTCGCTCGGCGCCGACGGCAGGGTGAAGTCGGCGTAGCACCCCAGCTCGCGCAGCAGCACCAGCTCGTTGTTGATGCCGCACCAGCGCCCGTCACAGCGCGAGTTGTCCAGGCTCCAGTTGCCGTGGATGAAGCCGAAGCGCAGCTGTCCGGTCTTGGGATCGCGCGGCAGCGCACCGTGACGCTCGTGCAGGACCTGGTTGAAGCGGGTGATGCATTCGCGGAAGTTGGCCTCGGTGTCGTTGTCGTGGTGCAGGTGCACCTCGATCTCGCCGAACCCGTCGGCACACAGCGACGCCAGCTTTTCCAGGTGCGCGGGCACGTACTCCTCCTCCGGGTAGAAGAAGGTGTGCTGCGGCGGCCGGCCGTCGGCGTCCCGGTGGCGGGCGGCCAGCGCGCGGTACTCGCTGCACCAGCGGTCGACCCGCGCACGCTGCACGTCCGCATCGGCGCCGTGCCACATGGGCTCGAAGTGGTCGACGAAGCAGAACATGACGTGGACCGGCCGCCCCGTGACCCGCGGGGGCCGCCGCCGCAGGTAGGCCAGGATCCAGACCTGCATGTTGCGCGCGCGCAGCAGTTGCCAGACCAGCAGGCCCGCCAGCAGCACAAGCACCAGTGCCACCAGCGCCAGCCAACCCGCCACGCTCATCGGCCTGTCCCCCGCCCCACGGCCTGCTCAGCCATGGCCGTCCATCGCCGCGAAGGTGAATCCTTCGGCCATCCATTCGGGTATCAGCGTCGCCAGCATCTGCCGGGACGTCGTGCTGTCGTCGTGCATGAGGATGATGTCGCGCCCCCGTGGCGGATGCCGCCGTGCGACCTCGATCAACCACGGCGCCGGATGGTGGCCGTAGTCGAGGCTGTCGTAGGACCAGTACGCGATCGGGCGCCGGTGGCGGACGAAATGGGCCAGCAGTGGCAAAGGCAGCACGCCGCGCGGAGGCCGGAAGGGATGCCGCGCGCGGCTATCGAAACGTTCGAGCAGCGCGTCGGTGCGATCGATCTGCTCGAGTTGCTGGTGCAGCGACAGCCGCTCGAACCGTGGATGGTCGTAGGAATGGTTGCCCAGGGTATGGCCGGCCGCGACGATGTGCTCGACCAGCACCGGGTGCCGCTCGACCTGATTGCCGACCAGGAAGAACGTCGCCTGGACACCGTGGCGCGCGAGCAGGTCAAGCAAGGGCAGCGTGTGTTCCGGATGCGGTCCGTCGTCGAAGCTCAGGTAAAGCGCCTTGCGCCCGCCCGGCCCGGCGGTGGTGACCCAGGCGCCCGGCAGCCAGCGCAGCAGGTGGAGCCGCCGCGGGCGCGGCGTCATGGTGGCCACGGCGGTGGCGTTCATGCGAACACCATGCCGGCGTACACCGCCGCGTAGCGCTCGGCCATGCTGCGGAAGGAGCCGCACTCCAGCACCCAGGCACGCCCCGCGCTGCCCATGCGGCCGGCCAGCTCGCGGTCGTCGAGGATCGACAGCATCGCCTCGGCCAGCGCAACCGGATCGGAGGCCGGAACCAGTCGTCCACTGATCGCGTTGCGCACGATCTCGCCGTTGCCACCGACATCGGTCGCAACGATGGGAAGGCCGGCCGCGCTGGCCTCCAGCAATGCGATCGAATATCCCTCCGACACGGACGACAGCACGAACAGGTCCAGCCCCTGCAGCAGTACGTCGACGTCGCCGCGGTCGCCCATGAAGTGCACCGCGGGATAGACACCCTCGCCATGCGCGACCTCGGCCAGCGCGTCGCGCTCGGGTCCGTCGCCGATCAACAGCAGCGCGGTCGCCGGCATTGCCTGGTGGACACGTCCGAACGCACGGATGAGCGATGCCTGGTCCTTTACCCGGTTGAGACGTCCCACGCTGCCGACCAGCACGGTTCCGCGCGGCAGCCCGAGCACCTCGGCCAGTTGGCGGCGCGAGGCGTCCGATGCGGGGCGGTAGCGCTCCAGCCGGATGCCATTGGGGATCGCCACCAGTCCCTTGCGCGGCCTGACGCCGTGCGCCTGCAGCTGGCGCCGCGCGGCTTCGCAGACCGCCACGCAGACGTCGGTCAGCCGCATCGCCTGGCGGTACAGCCATTCGCGTCGGCCACTGCCGCCGGTCGTCGGCATCGCGTGGCGGGTGTTGACCACCTGCCGCAGCGGCAGCCCGATCGCCGCCAGCACCGCGTAGTAGTGGGCCACCGCGTTGTGGGTATGGAGGACGGCACCCGGTTCGTGCCTGAGCTGCGCGCGCAGGCGCCGCAGCGCACGCATGTCGGGCCCGCGCCGCTTGCCGCACGCGCTTACGTCGACGCCGTCGGCTGCCAGCTCGTCGGCAAGTGCACCGCGGCCGAACAGACAAACCACCCGGCAGCGCATGCCCAGCGCGCGTTGGGCGCGCACCAGTTCGATCACCACGCGCTCCAGCCCGCCACGCTCGAGGTTCTCGACCACATGGACCACGCTGGCGGGACGAACGGAGCGCGCCTTCACGACAGCTCCGACACGGTCACGCGCAGTTTTCCACTGGCGGTGAGCGGGATCGAATCGACGTAGCTGAAGTTGCAGGCCACTTCCGTCCCCATCGCCCGGGCCAGCTCGCGTCGTACCGCGGCAACCGTGTCGTCGCCAAAGCCCTCGCCGCGCACCAGCACCACCTCGAGCGTGTCCAGCTGGCGCTGCACCACCTGGTAGCGGCGGATGCCCTCCACGCCCAGCAGCGCATAGACGACGAACTCGCCGGGCACTACCCGGCCATCGGGCGTGCGCAGCGTGTCGAGTTTGCGGCCATCCACGCTGGCCAGCCGCGGTAGCCCGCGCCCGCACGCGCAGGTGCCGGCCATTGGCGTGCCGAGGTCGCCATTGGCGTAGCGCAGCAGCGGCATGCCGTAGTTGTGCAGGTCGGTGACGAGCAGTTCGGCCGGTCCGTCGGGCCGTTCCGGATCCAGCGGCGCACCGAACTCGACCTTCAGGTGGTCGGCATTGATGTGCAGCCCGTCGCGATGGGTGCATTCAGCCGCGATCAGCATGACTTCCCGGCAGCCGTAGGTGTTGTGGACCGGACAGCCGAAGGCCTGCTCGATGGTCGCCCGGTCCGGCGCCAACAGGGCCTCCGCCGCCGTCAGGATGCGCTCGGGCGGCGGGACGGTGCGCCCGTGGGCGATCATCCAGCGGGCCAGGTTGACCAGCGGTGCCACGTACGACACAACCACCTGCGGGCGGTACTTCGCGATCGCGTCCACATAGCGCGGCATCGCCGCCTCGGTCATCAGGAACGCGTTGAGCACCCTGCGGTTGAACGCGGCGTGGTAGAGCTCGTCCTTGATGCGTGGCAGCCCGCTGGCACTCAATGACGCCCCCCACAGATACAGCGTCCGTTGACCCAGACGCGCGCCGCTCCAGCCGTAACCGCGGTGCATCCCCGCCATGCGGCGCTCGTAGCTTTCACGCGTGTAGCCGAAGCGCATCGGCTCGCCGGTCGAACCGCCGGTCGCCTTGTACAGCAGCCGGCCACGGTACGCAGGCGCCACCAGCCGCTCGAGGTTGCCGCGGACATGCTGCTTGGTCAGGACCGGTAGCCGGGCGTAATCGTCCGGCCCGCGGATATCGCCCGCACCGGCCATGCCCGCCTGGCGCCAGCGCTCGCGGTAATACGGCACCTCGTTCCAGCAGTGTTCGACCAGGCGCTGGAGCCGGTGCCACTGCAAAGCCGCCAGCGCGTCGGCCGACAACCACTGGCTGGCTTCGTACTCGCGCAGGTAGGCGAGCGTGCGCCGGCGCCGCAGGCCGGACTCGTAGGCCGGGAACAGCAGATGCCGGAACAGCGGCTCGTAGAGGTTCATTGCCCGCCTCCGAGGGGTGCGCGCTGGCAGGCCCATTCCAGCAGCCGCGCGCCAAACCATGGCCGGCCGGCGGTAAACCGCTGGTGGAGTTGTTGCAGGTATTCGATGTCGGCCCTACTCCAGCAGCCAAGCAGCAGGGTCAGCGGTGCGTAGACCAGGGCGAGGGCCGCGGCGCCGACCGCGACTTCGGCCAGCGGCAGCAGTTGTCCCCGCAAGGGCAGCACGATCACCGCCGCCAGCCCTGCCGCGGCCACCGCGCGCAGCAACCGGCCCCAGTCCGGCACCACGCCGCTGACCCGGATCGCCAGCGCCATCATTGCCGTCGCGCTGGCAATCGCCACCGCGACATAGGCGATGGCCGCGCCAGCAAGGCCGAGCCAGAACACCAGCAGCGCACCGAGCGCCAGCTTGAGGGCGCCGCAGCCGGCAACCACGGCAAGCACACTCTGTTGCCGGTCGGCACTGATCAACAGGCTCGAACCCCCACCGGTCACCGCGGTGATCGCGACGCCCAGCAGGCACGCAGCGAACACCGGCGCCGCCTCGCGGTAGGCATCACCGTACAGCGCATGGACCGCGGCCGCGCCGAACACCACGCCGAAGGCGACCAGCGGCGCCGCCAGCAGCACCAGGTAGCCGGTGCTGGCGACGAAGCGCCGGCCGGCGACCTCACGCCCTTGCCCCAGCGCGTTGGCCATCATCGGCAGCAGCAGGGCCCCGAACACACCGGGCACCAGCGCCGCGGCGCCGACCGCCAGCTGGTAGGCCACCTTGAACCGCCCGGCGCCCTCGGGATCGCCATCGAGGTTGAGGAACAGCACCTCGACCTCGCTCGCGGCGAGGAAACCCACGCTGACAATCATCGCCGTCAGCCACATGTGGCGCCGGATGCGCGCGCGCATCGCCGGCGCGAGCGGCGGCGGCCGCCCAGTATCGCCGCGGGCCGGCGCATGGCGCGCCACCATCCAGTGCGACATCGCATGGAACACCACCCCCGACACCACGAACACCAGCAGCAGCCCCTCGACCGGCGCCCCTAACTGCCAGGCCAGCACCACCATCAACAGGTTGAGCGGCGTCGACACCAGCGAGACGACCGCCGTGCCGCGGAAGTCCTCGAACCCCTTGGCCACGCCGACATTGAACATGTAGGCCGCGCGCAGGCTGGTCGCCACCAGCAGGAAGCCCAGCAGCAGCGCACGGTCCATGTCCCCGGCCAGGTGATCGCCGGCCAGCAGGAAAACGACCGTCCCGACCACCAGTACCGCCGCGAGGAACAGCCGTTGAGCGCGCCGCAGGTACGCCAGCAACGACGGGATGGCCTGCTCCTGCCCCGCCCCGCGCAGCTCGGCCACGAACTTGATCGCCGAACTGGCGGTACCGGAGTTGGCCGTCGCCACGCCCATTGCCACCAGCCAGATCAGCAGCCCGTATACACCGAATCCATCCGGCCCCAGGTGCCGGGCGATGACCACCGACGTGACCATGCCGAGCAGGTACTCCGTGTACATGCCGATCGAGGAGAACGCGGTATTGCGCAAGGTGGCCGAACGCGTGCTCATACCATCCCCAGCAACACCTTGACGACCAGGTACAGGCCGACGACGCCGGACACCGACCACAGCGCCCAGCGCAGCAGGTCGTGCTCGAGCCGGAACCGCGGCAGCGCCGGGTAACGCGTCTGCATGCCGCAGTAGTGGCCGACCACCAGGGCTGCCAGCAGGTAGAGCACCACGACGTAGCTGCGGCTGAGGAAGAATGCCGCCGCGAAGAACCCCGACAGCGACAGCAGCAGCGTCATCGCGATCGCCCGGTCCTGCTGCCACTGCAACGCAGCGCCGTCGTCGGGCTCGGCCACGTCGGCCAGCAGCTGCCCCTGTGGTCCGGTCGCGACGCCGTGCAGCGCGTCGTCGACCCCGTCGTCCTGTTGCCGCAGCACCGCCAGCACCATGCGGAAGCAGTAGCCGATGAAGGCCAGCCAGATCGTGAAACCGATGATTCCGGTCTCGGCGAGGACCAGCACGAACGAGTTGTGCGCGGTGAGGTTGTAGAGGTCCGAATAGCCGTCGGCACCGATGCCGAGCAGCGGCCGCGAGATGAACATGTGCATGCCTTCGTACCAGGACTCCACCCGGCCCTGCGCGGATGCTTCGGCCACGTCGAGCTCCTGCATGCGCGACGGCAGTGCGATCAGCACCGCCAGCGCGCCGGCGCCGAGCGCACCCGCGGTGACCACGCCGCGCCGCTGCCATACCCACACGCCCAGCAGCACCACCAGCGCAAGCATCGTCCCGCGCGAGTCGGTCAGGTAGATCCCGTACAGCAACACGCCGGCCACCAGCAGCCAGAACAGCCGGCGCAGGCCCATCAGGCCGCCGCGGCCGCTCAGGTACAGGCTCATCGGCAGGCAGGTCACGAACAGCATGCCCAGGTCGTTGGGGTCGTTGAAGATCCCCACGTACTGGATGCGGGTCTGTTGCGACAGCGTCACGCCGGTCCAGCCCACGCCCGTAATCGACTGCTCGATGCCGTGCAGCGCAAGCACCCCGGCGCACACGGCGAACACCGCCATCACCGCGCGCACCCGCTCGCGGGTATCGACCGCATTGGCCAGCAGCACGAACGCCAGGACCACCGGTGCGAACTTGGTCAGCTGCACGAGCGCCCCGCCCGTCCAGCCGTTGACCACCTTCGACAGCATCAGCACCAACAGGAAGAGCGGCAGCAGCAGGTACTGCGGGGCGGCGAAGGACTTGCGCGGCGACATCAGCCAGGCCACCGCCGCCAGCACCAGCACGATCGGCTGCCAAGCCAGCCCGGGCGAGTCCAGCGATGCCGGATAGTCCTGTGGACGGATCAGAACCAGCACCAGATAGGCCAGGATGAGCAGGAACATCGTCGGGCCCTAGTACACGCGCTGGTGGGACCGGAAACTGAATACTTCCGGCAGCGAGACCATCGACTCGAACCAGGCGTCGTCCATTTCCCGTTCGACCGGCAGCCGTTGCAGCGCATAGCGCGACTCGTGCACCGACGGGTTGGTGCCCGAGATGTAGCTGCACGCCATCCGGTAGCCAGCCTCGCGCGCCGCGCGTGCCACCCGGTCGTTGAACGCGTCGCTGCCTCCGACCGGATAGGCGAGCACGCACGTGCTGGCGCCCAGCTCGCGGTCCAGCGCCTGCTTGGAGCCGCGCAGTTCCTGCTCCAGGTCACGCGGGGACAGCTTTGCCAGCATCCGGTGGGTAACGCCGTGCGAACCGACCTCCATGCCGGCGCGGTGCATCTCGCGCAGCTGGTCCCAGCTCATTGCGCGGCAGTCGGCGTGGCCGTTGGCGCGGGGCAGGTTCCACTCGGTCTCGAGCCGCGCCACCAGCGCCGCCTGGGCCGGGTCGTCAAGCGACTTCAGTCGCGCAAGCACCTGCCGCGCGACCGCGCGGCGCCCCTCCATCTCCGGGGGCAACGACGCCCGCATGCCAAGTTCCGGAGCGCTGAATACCGAGGCACCGGTCCCGCAGATCATGTGCACCAGCCAGTCATAGGCAAATGGCAGGCCCGTTTCGACATGGCCGGTGGACACGAAGAACATCGCCGACATGCCCAGGTCCTGCAGGATCGGGAAGGCGACCCGATGGTTGTCGTCGTAGCCGTCGTCAAAACTCACCAGCACCGCGCGCGGCGGCAGGGCACGGCCGCTGTCGATCCGCGCCAGCACTTCGTCGAACCGCATCGGGTGGAAATGGCGGCGCAGGAAAGCCATCTGCGCGCGGAAGCGCTCGGCCGACGCGCTGATCAGGTCGACGTCGAAATCGAACCCGTCCGGCTCGGCGGACTCCAGCACCCGGTGGTAGGCAAGGATGCGCAGGTCGTTGCGCAGCAACGTCCGCAGCCGGGCGAATGGCGACACCAGCTGGCTTCCATGGCACAGCCGCGCCAGCAACTGGCGACGGCCGTAGCCGGTCGCCGGCACGGTTGCCGTTAGCTCCGGGGTGGTCATCGGGGTGGCCGCTCCTGTGATCGTTCCCCTGCGGCCCTGATACCGGGCTTGGCAGATCTCTTCTGCTGTAACGCAAGGCGGGGCGAATCGAGGCCGGCGGGTTGCGGCGGTGCAGTTGGATCCACCAACGAGGACGATATGGCGGCAGACACCGATTTCAACGCGCTGTACGCCGAGCTGGGCGTCGATGCCGACTGCGACATCGCCCAGTTCCGGCTGGCCTACCGGCGCCGGGTCGGAAGCCTGCATCCCGACCGCATCGGGGGTGACGACGGCCTGGTGCGGCTGCAGCGGTTGAATCGCTCCTACGCGCAGGCGTCGGAGTTCCACCGCCTGCACGGGCGCCTGCCCGGCTCCCGGCGCGAAGCCGCAACCGAACCTGCGGTGCGAGCGCATCAACCGGCCGACGCCGCGTCGCGCGTGGCCGGGCCATCCGACCGCGCGCGTTATTCGCTGGTGGTGGCAGTGGTGACGGTGGCGCTGTTGTGGCTGTACCACGCCGAGCTGGAGCGTCCCCGGCTTGAGCTGGGCATGACGTCGTCCGACGTGCGCGCGCTGCAGGGTGCACCGACGGGCATCGACGGTTCCCGGTGGCACTACGGGCCGTCGTGGATCGAATTCCGCTGCGGAAAGGTGGCCGACTGGTACAGCACCCCACCCCAGCCGCTGCGGGTGGACGAAACACAGACGATCGGGGGCAAGCCGCTGCACCCGGCTCCGGCACCGGACTGCTGGAACGACTCTTGATGGGGAAGGCAATGCTTGCAGCAACCACGCAGCTCCTGGGCAAGGCACAGCGGCGCCTGTGGATGAAATACGCGCTGCGCGGGGTCGGAGGCAGCGACAACCACGCGCGGCTCGACCTCGCCTACCGCATGCCGGACCCGTGGAACATGGCGTCCGCGATGGAGCGCGCCCGCTTCGAGGCCACCAACCGCATCATCGGGCAGGCGTTTGGCCGTCCCGCATCGGTACTGGAACTGGGCTGCGGCGAAGGCCACCAGACCGGCTACCTCGCACGGGCCTGCGACCAGGTCTACGGCGTCGACGTCAGCGTCCACGCGATCGAGCGCGCGCATGCACGGGTGACCCAGGCAAGGTTCGCCGTGGCCGACATCTTCAGCCAGCCGTGGGGCGACGAACGCCACCGGTTCGACCTGGTGACCGCCTGCGAGGTGCTCTATTACCTGCGCGACCCGGCCGCAACCATCGAACGCATGCAGATGCTCGGTCGCAACGGCCTGGTCACCTTCTTCGCGCCCGCCGTCGGCCGGCTCGGCGACGTACTCGAGCGCGTGCCGGGCCTGCACAAGGACTGGATCCACGCCGGTGCCACGTCGTGGCTGGTCGGATGGTGGACGGACCACGATGGTGCCTGACGCACCCGCGGCCGGCCTGTACGGGCTGGGCATCGTCTACTTCGGCAACGACTGGAACGCCACCAACCGCACCAGCAGCCACCACATCGCCGAGCGGCTGGCGACGCGGATGCCGCTGTTGTACGTGGACTCGCCCGGCATGCGGGCGCCCGGCGCGTCCGGGCACGATGTCCGTCGCGCGCTGCGCAAGCTCGCCGCGGCGTTCCGCGCGCCGGTACCCACCCCCCAGGGGCCCTGGCACTGCACGGTTCCACAACTGCCGTTCCGCCGGCTGCCGGGCGTCGACCGCTTCAACCGCATGTTCGGTCGATGGGCCGTACGACGGGCGATGCGCCGCGTCGGCATCGGCGACTGCATCTCGTGGTTCGTCGTCCCGCACCCCGGTTTCCTGGCCCGACGGCTGGGCGAATCGCTCTGCGTCTACTACTGCATCGACGACTACGCCGCCCATCCCGGGGTCGACGCGCCGCTCATCGCGGGTTGCGATCTCGACCTGAGCCGGCGCGCGGACGTGCTGTTCGTCGCGCCGCCGGCGCTGCTGGACGACAAGCGCCGGCTCAACGCCGCCACCGTGTTCTCGCCCCACGGCGTCGACGTGTCGCTGTTCGGGCGCGCCAATGACCCGGCCACACCGGTCGCCGACGGCGCACGGAACCTCCGCGGCCCCGTCATCGGCTACTTCGGGTCGCTGCACGAATGGATCGACTTCGAGTTGATCGAGTGGCTGGCGCGCTCCCGGCCGCACTGGAGCTTCCTACTGGTCGGGCATGCCGCCGCCGACGTCGGCGCCCTGCGTGCGCTGCCCAACGTCCACCTGACCGGCGCGGTGCCGTACGCCGCGCTGCCGGACTGGGCGCGGGCATTCGACGCCTGCATCATCCCGTACCGGTTGAACCGCCAGGTCGCCAACGCCAACCCACTCAAGCTGCGCGAGTACCTGGCCACCGGCAAGCCCGTCGTCAGCGTGCGTAACGCCGAGATCGAGAAGTTCGCGCGCTGGGTGCACATCGCCGACGGGCGGGAGGACTTCCTGGCCGGGCTGGAGCGCGCGTTGCGTGACGACTCGCCGGCCGCGGCCGCCGCCCGCATGGCCGCGGTGGCCGACCAGACCTGGGATCGGCGGGTCGACGCCGTGCTCGACACCGTGCGCCAGGCCCTCGCCCGCCGCACGCCACTGCCTGATTCGGGGACGGCTCCATGTCACTAGCAACCACGCGCCGGCTCCGGGTGGCGATCATCGGCGCCGGCTACGTGGCCGGCCACCACCTCGCCGCACTGTCCCGGCTGGACTTCATCGACATCGTCGGCATCTGCGACACCGACCTCGGCGCCGCCCGGCTGCTGGCAGACCGTTACGGCGGCGTTGCGGCCGCACGGCTTGCCGACCTGCCCGAGCCCCCGCAGGTGGTGCATGTGCTGACCCCGCCGGCGTCGCACGCGGCGCTGGCACTGGAGGCGATCGCGATGGGTTGCCACGTGCTGGTCGAGAAGCCGATGGCCGATTCGGTTGCCGACTGCGAAACCATGATCGACAGCGCGCGCCGCAAGGGTGTGCTGCTGGGCGTCAACCATTCCGACCTGTTCGACCCGGTCCTGCAGCAGGCACTCGACATCGTCCGCGCGGGACGCGTTGGCGAGGTGGTCTCGGTCGACATCCTGCGCAGCTCCGACTACCCCGCCTACGCAGGCGGCCCTCTGCCGGGGATGGTCAGCCAGGGCTCCTACCCGTTCCGCGACCTCGGCGTGCACGGTCTGTATACGCTCGAAGCCTTCCTCGGACCGCTGGAACCGCTGCAGGTCGATTACCACGCCAGCGGCACCGATCCGAACCTCGGGTTCGACCACTGGCAGGCGCGTACCCGTGGACGCACCGGTGTAGGCCGCCTGTCGCTGTCGTGGACGGCCCGGCCATTGGAGAACCGCCTGTGTATCCGCGGCACCAACGGCGGCATCGAGGTTGACCGTTTCCTGCAGACCTGCCGCGTCCATCGCGTGTTCCCCGGACCGAAGTTCATCGGCATCGTCGCCAACGCGATGCTGCATGCATCCGCCGACCTGGTGCGGATTCCGTGGAACGTGCTGCGTTTCGCGACTGGCCGGCTGCGGCCTTCACCCGGCATCCAGCGCGGGGTGGAGCAGTTCGCGCTTGCGGTGCTCGACCATGCCGAACCGCCGTTCGGCGGCGAGGACGCCCTGCGGATCGCGCGACTGCTCGAACCCGCCTGCGTTGCACCGGACCGTCTGCGGGCGCGCGAACTCGAGGGGCGCCTGCGCCGGCTGGAACCCGCCGACGCGCTGGTGACCGGCGCCGGCGGCTTCCTCGGCCGCGCGCTCGTG
>NZ_JBJXHK010000017.1:0-44623 GCF_046638635.1 Lysobacter zhanggongensis | reverse complement strand
GCTTGCCGTGGCCGCGGTTGCCCGCGTTGCGGCCGGCCGGGCGCGGACCGCGGTTGCCCGCGTTCTGGCGCGGGTTCGGCAGTGCCACGTCCAAGCGCAATGGACGGCTCGGCTCGTAGCCCGCGACCGTCACCAGCTCGACGTCGTTCTTGAGGATCTTCTGGATCTGCCGCAGCAGCCCGCCCTCGTCGTGCGAGACCAGCGACAGCGCCTCGCCGCTCGCGCCATTGCGGCCCGTGCGGCCGATCCGGTGCACGTAGTCCTCGGCCACCATCGGCAGGTCGAAGTTGATCACCAGCGGCAGGTCCGGGATGTCCAGGCCGCGGGCGGCGACGTCGGTCGCCACCAGCACCCGGGCCTTGTTGGCCTTGAACAGGTTCAGGGCCTTCTGGCGCTGGGCCTGGCTCTTGTTGCCGTGGATCGCGACCGACTTCAGGCCGGCGGCCTCGAGTTGCTCGGACAGGCGGTTGCAGCCGTGTTTGGTGCGGCCGAACACCAGCACCTGGTCACCCGGACGCTTGGCGATGATGTCGATCAGCAGGTCGCGCTTGCGGCCGCTGTCCACCGGGTGGGCGATGTGGGCGATGGTGTCGGCAATGGTGTTGTTGGCCGCCACCTGCACCTGCTTGGGGTCGCGCATGAACTGCAGCGCGAGCTGCTTGAGCTGGGCCTCGAAGGTGGCCGAGAACAGCAGCGTCTGGCGCTGGGCCGGTACCTTGCCGAGGATGCGCTTGATCGCCGGCAGGAAGCCCATGTCGAGCATGCGGTCCGCTTCGTCCAGCACCAGGATCTCGATGCCGTCGAGCTTGGCGGTGCCGCGCTCAAGGTGGTCGATCAGCCGGCCCGGGGTGGCCACCAGCACGTCCACGCCACGACGCAGCATGTCGACCTGCGGGCCCATGCCGGCGCCGCCGAAGATAGTGCCGAAGTTCAGGCGCAGGTGCTTGCCGTAGGAGCGGATGTTGTCGTTGACCTGAACCGCCAGCTCGCGGGTCGGCACCAGCACGAGCGCGCGCGGCTTGCGCGAACCGTTGGCGGCGGTCTGCTTGGACAGGTGGTTGAGCAGCGGCAAGCCGAACGCGGCGGTCTTGCCGGTACCGGTCTGGGCGCCGCCCAGCAGGTCGTGGCCGGCCAGCACGAGCGGGATGGCCTGGGTCTGGATCGGGGTGGGCGTCGTGTAGCCCTGTTCGGAAAGCGCGCGCAGCAACGCGGGCGCCAGCCCGAGCGATTCAAAAGTCATGTCTGGAACTCCGAGTGGTTAGAACCGCACGTGCGTGCGGCAAGACCCGGAGCGTTCCCTAACCGCGCTGCGAGCATTTTCTGTTTGTGACGGCACCGGATGCTCCGGACCGTGTCGGCGCGACGAAAGACGTGCGGGATAGTCGCACCGGACCACGCCTTTCGGGGCGGGGGGTCTTGGCCGGATGGCCAACCCGTGCGAGGGCATACCTGGGAAACGTGCCCCTTGCGGGGTAGGCAGCCGTGCGCTGAACGGGGCGGATGTTACGGGAAAGGCGCAGGCAGCGCCATCGCGGCCCGCACCGCCCGTTCAGTTTTTCGCACGGACCTAGAGAGTCACCCGTCTTCGGTTATCCGCGGAGACGCGGTCGATCAGTTTGTTGAACGGATCGAAGCCGGCCTCGTACGGCGGCTTGTCGACCACCACCGTCACCTTTGGCGACTCGGAGGTGATGTGGTGCCGCTCCAGGTACAACACTTCCTCGTCGGCCTCGTCGCCCGACGGCCCACGGGCAAACACCCCGACTTCGACCCAGTCGTCGAGCACGGCGGGCGTCTCCCTGCCCTCGCCGTCGGCATACAGCTTGGCGGCGTGCAGGTCGAGGGTGACTTCGTACTTGCCGTCATCGCGCTTGACCGCCGTCGCGCCCTGCACGCGGTTGTCGTAGAAGCTGATCTTCTCGAACAGGTCGGTGATCAGCTGCTCGTGCTTCGGACCGGCCTCGGCGCGGATGTACTCGAGCAGCTCGGCCGATGTGGTGAACGGCGCCTGCTGGTAGGCCTTGTCGGCGATGAACTTCGACAGCGCGCGGTTGAGTGCGTCCTCCCCGATCTCCTCGCGCAGGCGGTAGAACACCAGCGAACCCTTGCGGTAGTGGATGTAGGGCTGGTTCTCGACGCGGTAGAGCGGCAGCTCCTCGATGTTCTCGCCCGCGCGACCCGACAGGTACCGGTCGAGTTCGTACTTGAGGAAGCGGCGCATCTTCTCGCGCCCGTATTCCTTCTCCATCACCATCAGCGCCGAGTACTGCGACAACGACTCGCTGAGCACAGTCGATCCCTGGACGTCGGCGCCAATGACCTGGTGGGCCCACCACTGGTGCGCGATCTCGTGCGCGGTGACGTAGAACACGTAATCGATCGCGTCCTCGTCGCGCAGGTCGGCAATGAAACCGATCGACTCCGAATAGGGGATCGTGCCGGCAAAGGCCTGGGCAAAGCTGCCATAGCCCGGGAACTCCAGGATCCGCACCTGCTCGTGCTGGTAGGGGCTGAAGTTGGCCTCGTAGTACGCCAGCGACTTCTGTACCGACTCGATCATGCGGTCGACATTGAACGGGTGCGCAGGGTCGTAATAGACCTCGATCGGCAGCTCGTCAGGCGTGCCCGGCTTGTACGCGCCCTTGCGCACTTCCCACTCCGCCGACAGGGTGGCGTGGAAGTTCAGCATCGGCCGCTGCATCGCGTAGTCGAAGCACCGGCGTCCGTCGCGTTCGTACTCGCGCTCCAGCACGCCCGGCGCCAGCGCGATCTGTTCCGGGGCGGTGCAAACGGTCGTGCTGAAGTCGATCCAGTGCGCATCGTCGCTGATGTAGGTGTTGGCGCGCGCGGCCTCGTCCTCGAGCGCGGCCATGCGAGGCAGCTCCTCCATGCCGCGCTTGCGCCGCTCGTTGCGGTCACTGATCTGGCTTCCGGCCGAATAGCCGAAACGGGGCAGCAGCTCCTCGGAGTTGAAGAACGTGCCGTTGTCGACCAGCCGGGTCCAGCCCTGGTCGTTGGCGAAACCCTGGCGCGCGTAGCTGACGGCGAAGTCCATCTGCCGCGTATCGCCGGGCTGCATCGGCGTGCCCAGCCTGTAGATGCGGTAGCCGAGCTGCTCGTCGTTGCTGGTGATGGCCGCCTCGCCGAACCCCAGCCGGTCCAGGCCGCTGTCGGGGTACCACTGGACGTGGAGGTCGGTGATCGGCTCGTCGTGCGGGTTGGTCACGGTGTACTGGCCGCGGACCTGCACGCGCTGCTCGTGGGGGTACAGGTCCACCTCGGTCCTCACGGCGGTGATGCGAGGCTGCGGTAGCCCGTCGTACTGGCGGTAGAGCGTCTCGTAACGCTGCTGGCGGTCGAGCGCGTCGTCGCCTGCCAGGTACTCGTTGCGGACATTNGTGGGGGTACAGGTCCACCTCGGTCCTCACGGCGGTGATGCGAGGCTGCGGTAGCCCGTCGTACTGGCGGTAGAGCGTCTCGTAACGCTGCTGGCGGTCGAGCGCGTCGTCGCCTGCCAGGTACTCGTTGCGGACATTGGTGTTCCAGAAGATGAAACCGCCGAGCGCGGCGAACAGTGCCAGGCTCGCAGCCAGGGCCCAGGCGTTTCCGCCGGCCAGCCGCTGCCGCGCCAGCCGCAGCCGATCGCGCCGGCTCGGCGCCACGCCGCGCACCCAGAACGCCGCCGAGACAAGCAGCAGGGCCAGCAGGCACGCGCCCCAGTACGACTGGAACCACAGCCGCCCCGCCAGGAAGTGGCCGTAGCCGTTCATGTCCGAGTACGGCGCAACCGGTGCGGAAGCGTAGCTGTAGAGGTTGTGGTCGAAATCGAGGAACCCCAGCGTGCCTTGCAGCACCAGCCATGCGATCAGCAGGCCGTAGCCGATGAACTTGTTGTTGCTCAGCACCTGCAGCACCAGCGCAAGCCCGCCCATCAACACGAACGGCACCGAGCCCAGCACGATCTCCTGAACGTACAGGGCCGGCTCGATTGCAGTGAATCCCTTGAACAGCTGGAACCCGACCGCGGCAAGCGCGCCGATCGCCTGGAACGCCAACACCACGGCCGCCAGCGCTGACATCTTGGCGGCCAGTGGCACCCAGTTCGGCACGGGCATCGCGTCGGTGACCTCACCGAGCCGCGCCCCGCGCTCCTTCCAAACCAGTTCGCCAGCGTAGAACATCACCACGAAGATCAGCATGAAGCTGTAGCTGTTCTGCAGCGAGGTGTTCATCAGCGACGTCACCGGGTACACGCGGGTGCCGAACATGGTGTCGGCAAGGCTGGCGCTCGCAATGAAGTTGGCCACCGCGAACAGCAGCATCACCAGGAACGGCACGCTGCGGAACACGCCCACGGTGTCGAACCACCACTGCCGCACGAACTGCGTCCACGCGACGGTCGCGCCCGTTGCCGGCGTGACCCGGGGCGGCGCGGATACCTGCGGACGCGCGAACGCGGGCGCGGCCTGCGGCGTGCGCCGGCCGAACCGGCCCAGCGACCATCCGCGCCCCGTCCCCGCACGCTGCGGCTTGAACAGCGCGAACGCCGCCGCGACCAGTGCCACCGACAGCGCCACCCACAGCACCCGGTTGGCCAGCAGGTAGCCGGTCAGCTCCGGCAGCTCGCGGTTTATCTGGTCGGCCGACCAGTAGCGCGTGGTCCGGTCCAGCGCGGTCATGCCCAGCGGGTCGACCAGGGTCGCGAGCCAGACGTTGTCGAGGTCGCCGGTCAGCACGCCCGCCACGGAATTGAGGATGAAGAACCCGATCACCCCGAGGTACACCACCAGCACGCTTCGGGTGGTCACCGCCAGCAACGCCAACAGGGCGCCGCTGAACAGCAGGTTGGGGATCACGATCACGGCGAAGCCCCAGGCGTAGGGCACCAGGGAGAACGGACCGAGTCGCTCAGGGTCCACCCACGGCATCGTGGGCCCGACCATCAGGCCAACTGCAACCACCAGGTAGATCACCATGCAAGCGGCCACCGCCGCCAGGAATCGCCCGAGCAGGAAGTCCCGCTTGCGCATCGGGCTGGAGAAGAAGAGGTCTGCGGTGCCGAGTTCGAAGTCGCGCAGCAGCGCGCCGCTGATGAAGCTGACGATCACCAGCAAGCCGAGGATGGTGAACATGCCCAGGAATCGAACGATCACCGTCGGTGCATTGCGGTCGACGTTTCCGACCGCGTTGCCGACGACCACCGCATCGGAGCTGGACGCGCCGAACGCGAACAGGCCGAACATCAGCGCCATCAGCCACAGCAAGGGCGCGCGCAGTTGCTGCCGCAGTTCGAAGCGGAAGAATTCAAACGTCATGCCAGTGCCCCCTCAGGCCGCGACGGCGTGCGGGGCACGGGCCGCCTGCTGGCGCAGGCGCTGGAAGTACACGTCCTCGAGGTCCGGCGCGACCTGCTCGAAACCCTCCTCCGGGCGTTCGGGCGCGAACACGTGGATCACCGGGTTGCCTGCCACCAGCCGGGTCGACAGGACGGTGTGGCGGTGCTCGTAGTCGCCAAGCGTGGCCTTTGCCACCTGCTTGCGCCAGACCTGGTTGGCCAGTGCGTCGATCGCGTCGGACGGGCGCCCGGTCAGCAGCACCTGGCCCTTGTTCATGATGGCCATCGTCGGGCACAGGTCGGTCACGTCCTCGACGATATGGGTCGACAGGATCACCGCGACGTTCTCGCCGATCTCGGCCAGCAGGTTGAGGAACCGGTTGCGCTCCTCCGGATCGAGGCCAGCGGTGGGTTCGTCGACGATCACCAGCCGCGGGTTGCCCAGCAGCGCCTGGGCGATGCCGAAGCGCTGGCGCATGCCACCGGAGAACGTCCCAAGGTTGCGCTTGCGTGCGTCCCAGAGGTTGACCTGCTGCAACAGGCCATCGACCACCTCGCGGCGCAGCTTGCGCGCGGTCAGACCCTTGAGGACGGCGAAGTGCTCGAGCAGGTCGAGCGCGCTCACCTTCGGGTAGACACCGAAATCCTGCGGCAGGTAGCCGAGCTGGCGTCGCACCGCGTCCTTGTCCCGAAGCACGTCGATCACCGCCCCGCCCTCGCCTTCCAGCGTGGCGCTGCCGCTGTCGGCCTCCTGCAACGTCGCCAGCGTGCGCATCAGCGACGACTTGCCGGCGCCGTTGGGGCCGAGCAGGCCGAACATGCCGCGCGGCACGTCGAGGCTGACACCGTCGAGCGCGCGCACGCCGTTGGCGTAGGTCTTGGAAAGATCGCGGATGGTAAGCATGTCGTCCCTGTCTGGTTACCGCCGATCGCGGCCAGGCTGATCGTAGGGACAGCGGCAGGCCGCCAGAATGGGCAAAAGTCATCCGTGACCAACGACGCAGTGTCATCCGGCACAGGCGGCGAGCCTGTCCATTCAGCATCCCGGCATGACCTTCGACACCCGCCGGCCGGTCCGGGCAGGTTTAACGTCGTCCGGTCCCGGCATCCGTCCGGGCCGTCTTCCCCATGCCTTTCCGGCCGGAGCCACACGTGAACAAACCGCAAGTCCTGCTGCTGTCCCTTGCCATCGCCACCGTCGTCGCCGCCTGCTCCAACCAGGACGCCGGTCCAGCCGCCAACGGCGCCGATGCCGCACCGGCCGCCGATGCCAACGCGCTGACCCTCGACGAGAGCAACCTGCCGCCGGTCAACCGCTTCAGCGCCGACCAGCTCGACACCACCAAGAACGCCTGCACGGACTTCGGCGGCTACGTCAACGGCAAGTGGCTCGCCGCCAACGAGATCCCGGGCGACCGCACCAGCTGGGGTGCGTTCGAGATGCTCGACGAGCGCTCCACCGCGGTGCAGCGCCAGCTGGCCGAGCAGGCCGCCGCCAACGACGGCGCCACCGGCGTGCAGGACATCGTCGGTGACTTCTGGGCGACCGGCATGAACGCCGAGCAGATCAACGCCCAGGGCATCAAGCCGATCCAGGACCGCCTCGACGCGATCGCCGCGCTCGACAGCCACGAAGCCGTCGCCGATTACCTGCGCACCAGCGCCGCCAAGGGCGAGAACTTCCTGTTCGGCTTCGGCCCGGAAGCCGACTTCAAGAACTCCGAGATGAACATCGCCTACGCGATGCAGGGCGGCCTGGGCCTGCCCGACCGCGGCTACTACTTCGACGCCGACAAGAAGGACAAGCTCAACGCGTACCAGGCGCACGTCGCCAAGGTGCTCGAACTGTCGGGCATGCCGGCCGCCGAGGCGACCGACCGGGCGGCCGACGTGGTCGCGTTCGAGACCCGCCTGGCCAAGGTATCCAAGTCCAGCGAGGAGATGTCGCGCGATGTCTCGCTGTTCTACAACCCGGTCACTCCGGCCGAGGCCGACAAGCTGACCCCGAACTTCACCTGGACGAAGTTCTTCGAGTCGCAGGGCCTGCAGGCGCCGGAGATGTTCTCGCTGGCGATCCCGGCCTTCCACCAGGAAGTCAGCACGATGCTGGGCGAAGTGCCGGTCGAGGACTGGCAGGCGTACCTGCGCTTCCACACCGTCGACGGCGCGTCGCCGTACCTGTCTGACGCGTTCGTGCAGGAGAACTTCAACTTCTACAACAAGACCATGCGTGGCCAGAAGGAGCTGAAGGAGCGCGCCAAGCGCGTGCTCGACACGATCGAGGGCAATGTCGGCGAGGCGCTCGGCCAGATGTACGTCAAGGTCGCCTTCTCGCCCGAGTCCAAGGCGCGGATGGAAACGCTGGTCACCAACCTCAGCGAGGCGCTCAAGGTCCACCTCGAAGGCCTGGAGTGGATGGGCGACGAAACCAAGAAGCAGGCGATGGAGAAGTGGGCCAGCTTCACCCCGAAGATCGGCTACCCCGACAAGTGGCGCGAGTGGACCGGCCTGGAGACCGGCCGCGACAGCTACATCGGCAACGTGCTGGCGGCCAACGAGTTCAACTACAAGTGGAACCTCGGCAAGATCGGCAAGCCGGTCGACAAGACCGAATGGGGCATGAGCCCGCAGACGGTCAACGCCTACTACAACCCGCTGGCCAACGAGATCGTGTTCCCGGCCGCGATCCTGCAGCCGCCGTTCTTCGACCCGGAAGCGGGTGACGCGATGAACTACGGCGGCATCGGCGCGGTGATCGGCCACGAGATGATCCACGGCTACGACGACCAGGGCAGCCGGTTCGACGCCAAGGGCAACTTCGAGAACTGGTGGACCGAGGCCGACGCCAAGGGCTTCTCCGGCCTGACCGACCAGCTGGTCGCGCAGTTCGACGCCTACGAGGCGATGCCGGGCAAGAAGGTCAACGGCAAGCTGACCCTGGGCGAGAACATCGCCGACCTGGGCGGCCTGGCGATCGCCTACGACGCCATGAAGAAGGCGACCGAAGGCACCGAGGATCCGATGACTGACGGCATGACCCGCGACCAGCGCTTCTTCGCCAACTGGGCAACGGTGTGGCGTCGCAACTTCACCGACCAGGAGCTGGAGGTCCGCCTGACCACCGACCCTCACGCACCGGCCAACTTCCGCGCGATCGGTGCCCCGTCCAACCTGCCGCAGTTCGCCGCGGCGTTCGACTGCAAGGCCGGCGACGCAATGGTGCGCGGCGACGGCGACCGGGTCGTGATCTGGTAAGTCCCGCCAGGCGCCCGGTCATCCGGCCGGGCGCCGAACGCGGTCGCTTACGCCTGCAACATGGCAGAAGGCCCGGGCATGTCCCGGGCCTTCTTTTTTCAGGTACGTGCGCTGTGGATCCGGTCAGCGGACGATGCGCGGCCGCGGCGGTCCGCGCCGGCCGAACGGGGGCTGCCCACGCCAGTAACGGATCAGCAACCAGCCGAACAGCATCCCGCCCAGGTGAGCGAAGTGGGCCACGCCCGGCTGCCAACCGGTGAACCCGAGCAGCAACTCGGCAAGGCCGTAGACGATCACCAGCGTGCGCGCCTTCATCGGGATCGGTGGGATCAGCAGCATCACGCGCTGGTGCGGGAACAGCATGCCGTAGGCCAGCAGCAGCCCGAACACGCCACCCGACGCACCCACGGTGGGGTACGCCGGCCCGCCCTCCGCCATGGTCCAAGCGCCGACCGCCAGCTGGCACACCGCAGCGCCGACGATGCACACCAGGAAGTACGTCAGGAAGCGCTTTTCGCCCCACGTGTGCTCAAGCGGGGCACCGAACATCAGCAGCGCCAGCATGTTGAACAGCAGGTGGGTGATGTCGCCATGCATGAAGCCGTACGTCAGCAACTGCCACGGCAGGAATTCGGTCGGCGCATAGGGGCTGTCGCCAGCACCCAGTGGCCACAGCATGAAAGGGGCAAGCGCCAGCTCGCCCAGCAACATTTGCAGCACGAACACCAGTCCGTTGGCGATCAGCAGGCCCTTGGTCACGGGCGGCAGGTTGGAGAACATCGGAGCTCCTTGGATTCGCGCGCATGGTAGCCGGTCGCGCGTGAAGCACTGCCGGGGACGCAGGCCTCAGTCGACACCACCCCAGAGCTGCTGGTCGAGCGTGGCCGCCGCACGCTGGCCGCGGACCCGGCCGCCCTCCACCCACACCCCCTCGGCGCGCAGGCGCGCGCTCTGTTCGGTGAACGCGTCGGAGTCAGGGGGAAAGGCGATCCGGCCGTCCGACCGGAGCACCCGGTGCCATGGCAAGGCGGGGTCGTCGTTGCCGCTCAGCAGCCGGGCCACCATCCGGGCGCGGCCCGGCAGGCCCGCGCGCCGCGCGACCTCGCCATAGCCGGCGACCCGACCGCGCGGGATGGCGCGGATCGCGGCCAGGATGCGTGCGGTGGCGTCGTTCTCCATCGGGGGAGCATGATAGGCGTCCCGCACCGGAGGCGCGCGCATGCCCAGTTTCAACCAGATCCGCCAGATGCTGGCCGAGGCCGGCTTCCGCTTGTCGGTCCAGGAAGAAGACGTGGTCTGCATCGAGCTTTCGCTGGAACAGGGAACCCGCCACCAGGCGATCTTCCTGTCCGAACTCGAGGACGACGACGGGCGCCCGTACCTGCGCGTCAGCACCGCGGTGTCGCCGACCACTGGGCTGGATGCGCGCCGCGCGCTGGTGTTCAACTGGCAGAGCCGGGTCGGCTACCTCGCGATCGGCGACCTGGACGGGGTGCCGTACCTGCAGCTGTGCGAGAACCGTCCGTTTGAAGGGCTGGACGCCGCCGAAGTGCACCGCTTGGTGCTGGAAATCGGCGGGCTGGGGGACCGGATGGAGCGCGCGCTGTCGGCGGACGGCGACCTGCTGTAAGCCGGTTTTCGCGTCCTGCGACGCCCGGCCGGGTTACACCCAGCCGAGCGCGTGCAACAGGCGGAACAGGCCGTAGGCGATGCCGCCGGCCATCGGGATCGTCAGGATCCAGGCCCAGATCATCTTCTCGACGACCGTCCACTTGATGGCGTTCAGTCGCTTGGCCGTGCCCACGCCCATGATCGCCGACGAGATGTTGTGCGTGGTCGACACCGGGATACCCAGCGACGAAGCCGCCAGGATCACCGAGGCGGCGCTGGTCTCGGCCGCGAAGCCGTGGATCGGGTGCAGCTTGACCAGCTTGTGGCCCAGCGTCTTGATGATGCGCCAGCCACCCGCGGCGGTGCCGGCCGCCATCACCAGCGCGCAGCTGACCTTGATCCAGGTATCGATGTCGCCGTCGGCCAGCGCCGCGTCGGACGGGTGCAGGAACGCGAGCCAGTCGGGCAGGTTGTCCAGCGTGCCGGCGGACTGCGCGCCGACCAGCGCCAACGCGATGATGCCCATGGTCTTCTGCGCGTCGTTCATGCCGTGGGCGAAGCCCATGCCCGCGGCGCTGACGATCTGCGCCTTGCCGAACAGGCCGTTGACCCAGCGCGGGCGCGCCGCGCGCGCCAGCACGCCGCCGCTGCGCGCCATCATCGAGATGATGAAGAACAGCACCCCCATCACCAGGAAGCCGGCCGCGAAGCCGAGCACGGGCGAACTCACCATCGGCACCACGACCTTCCACAGCACGCCGGCGCTCTTGTAGACCGGTTCGGCCGGCTCGGACCAGATGATCGCGTCGAAATCATTCGAGGCCGCCGCCAGCGCCGCACCCAGCAGGCCACCGATGAGCGCGTGCGAGGAGGACGAGGGCAACCCCCACCACCAGGTGATGAGGTTCCAGACGATGCCGCCCATCAGCGCGCACAGGATCAGCTGGGATCCCACCTCCACAACGCCGGCGTCGATCAGCCCGGACGCGATGGTCTTGGCGACGGCGGTACCTGCCAGCGCGCCCACCAGGTTCATGCTCGCCGCCAGGCCCACCGCCTGCATCGGCGACAGCACCTTGGTGGCCACCACGGTGGCGATGGAGTTGGCGGTGTCGTGGAAGCCGTTGATGTACTCGAAGATCAGCGCGACGAGTACGACGGAGATGACCAGCGTGAGCATCGGAAGCCCTTACGAGTTCTTCAGGACGATTTCGTAGGCGACCACGCCGGCCTCGCGGCAGCGGTCGATCGCCTTTTCCAGGATTTCGAAGAACTCCTTGAGCAGGAACATCTGCAGCGGGTCGAGCTTGCCCGAGTAGATGTCCCGATACAGCTCCAGCATCAGCCGGTCGGCCTCGTTCTCCAGCGCGCGCAGCTCGTCGCTGAGCGCCTTCATCTGGTCCAGCTTCATCTTCGGCAGCGCGCGGATCATCTTGACCACGACGCTGGCAGCCTGCTCCAGCATCGCCGCGCGCGGCGCGAAGTCGATGTGCTCCAGGTGCTGCAGCGCCATCGAGTAGCGGTCGGCGAACTTCTCGATCTGCTTGGGGATCTTGTACAGCGCCGAACCGAGCGCCTCGATGTCCTCGCGCTCGATCGGGGTGATGAAGCTGTCCACCAGCGCCTGGCTGATCTTGTCGGAGGCCTCGCGCTCGCGCTGGCGGGCGAGCTTGAACGCGTCCAGCGCGGGCTGGCGGTCGGTTCCCCGCAGCATTTCGTGCAGGGCCCTGGACGCGTCGTGGGCGGCCACCGCGGCCTCCTCGAGCAGCGTGTAGAACTGGTTACCTTGGCCGAACATGGTTTGCAGGGAAAACATCGGGATGACCTCGTCGTGCCGTGTCGGTACCGGACAGCAGGATTGGAAATGGAGGGGGATGGCATGGCCTACGGCGCACGCTGCCGGCGCGATTATGACGGTTTGGTGACGGATTCGCTCACCCGGGCTTCATCCGGGCGCTGGCGGGCCAGCTGATAACATCGGTCGGCGCCGCTTCCGGCGCGCCTGTTCCCCCGCCCCTCAATGGACGACGACCCAAGACCTCCGCCTGCCGGTTCCGCGCGGCACCCGCACTGCCCCACTCCGTCCCGGTCAGGAGCCGCCCCGTGCTCGAGCTGCTGATCGTCCTGGCCCTGATCGTCCTCAACGCGTTCTTCGCGATGTCGGAGATGGCGCTGGTGACCTCCCGCAAGCTGCGCCTCAAGCAGCTCGCCGAGGACACCACCGCGCCCAGCCGCGCGGCGCAGAAGGCGCTGGTGCTGGCCGAACACCCCGACAAGATGCTCTCCACCGTGCAGGTCGGCATCACCCTGATCGGCGTGTTGACCGGCCTGTTCGGTGGCGAGGCGATCGGCCTGATCATCTCCGGCTGGTTGCTCGGCGTGTGGCCTGCGGCCACCGAGTACGCACAGCCGATAGGCATCGGTACCGCGGTGGCGCTGATCACCGCCGCCCAGGTGATCTTCGGCGAACTGGTGCCCAAGCGGCTGGCGATCACCAATCCCGAGCGCATCGCCTGCGCGGTGGCGATCCCGCTGTCCGCACTGGCCTCCGCGGCCACTCCGATCGTCCTCGCACTGGGCGCGATCAACCGCGCCGTCCTGCGCCTGCTGGGCATCCGGGACGACGCGCGCACGGCGATCAGCGAAGAGGAGATCCGCATGCTGGTGAGCGAAAGCCACGAGCAGGGCGTGATCGACGCCGACGAGCGCAAGATGGTCAACCGCGTGCTTGGGCTGGGCGACCGGACCACCGACAGCCTGATGACCCCACGCACCCGCATCACCTGGCTGGACGCCGACGCGCCGCTCATCGACAACCTGGCGGTCATGCGCAGTTCGCCGTTCTCGCGCTTCCCGGTGTTGCGCGGCAGCGACCAGGACGTGGTCGGCGTGGTCGAGGCCAAGTCGCTGCTGCGCGCGCTGGCGCCGGGCGAGCCGATCGACCTGTTCGGCGACATGCGCGAGGCGCTGTTCGTGTCCGAGTCGACCCACGCAATGAAGCTGCTGGAGATCTTCCGCGAAGAGCAGCAGTCGCTCGCGCTGGTGGTCGACGAGTACGGCGACGTGACCGGCGTGGTTACGGTCAACGACGTGATGAGCGCGGTGATCGGCCGGGTGCAGTCCGGCGCGTCGGGGTCCGAGGGCTTCGAGGAGAGCGACTCGCCCGTGGTGGAACGCGCCGACGGCTCCTGGTTCATCGACGGCTCGCTGCACGTGGAGGACCTGCGCGAACTGCTGGGCGACAACGTCCCGGGGCAGGACGAACACGATTTCCACACCGCCGCCGGCATGGTGATCGCCCACTTCGGGCGCATCCCCAACGTCGGTGAGATGTTCTCGTGGCCGGGCTGGCGGATCGAAGTGGCCGACCTCGACGGTCCGCGCATCGACAAGCTGCTGCTGTACCGCGACGCTCCCGAAGACTCGAACGACGATGAAACCACCGGGTAGGTACGACCGCGAAACCCTCGCCGAAGCGGGCACCCGGTCCCTGCTCGACGCCTTCGCGGTCGGCAACCCCGACGAGGTGCTGCAGCTGGGCGACGTGTTCGCCGGCCTGGGCAAGCGGTCGTTCGGCATGCTGCTGTTCGTGACCACCCTGCCCGCCTTCATCCCGATCCCGGGCGTAGGCGGGGCCGTCAGCGGGCCGCTGGTGGTCCTGGTGGGTCTGCAGTTGCTGTTCGGGCTACGCAAGCCGTGGCTGCCGAAGTTCATCGCCCGTCGTGGGCCGCATCGTCACCTGATGGTGCGGTTCCGCAACCGCCTGTCACCGTGGCTTGCGCGGCTGGAACGCGTGGTCCGGCCGCGCGCCAGCGCCATGCTCGACTACCGCCCGGCCAGCGCGGTGACCGGGATGATGCTGATCCTGCTCGGCCTGCTGCTTTCGCTGCCGATCCCCTTCACCAACTTCGTGTTCGGTGGCCTGCTGCTGCTGTTCGCGTTTGCGTTGCTCGAGCGCGACGGCCGGTTGATGGCGATCGCCTGGATTGCCGGGGCGGCCGCCGTAGCGGTGTTCGGGGTGCTCTCCGGGCAGCTGGCGGCGATGGCGGCGCGCTGGGTCGACCTGCTGATCTGACAACGCGCACGCCGCCATGCTCAGCCGCGGTCGAGCATCTTGTCCAGGGGCGAGCGCGGGGCCGGTGCCGGCAACGGCCGGTCGGCACGCAACTGCGCCATGAACGCCTCCAGCGGCATCGGCTGGCCCAGCCAGAAGCCCTGCGCCTGGTCGCAACCGCGCTCGCGCAGGAGCCCGTACTGGCCCTCCTTTTCGACGCCTTCGGCCACCACGGTGATGCCCAGCGAATGGGCCATCGCGATGATCGCCGTGGTCAGGGCGAGGTCGTCGGGGTCGCGCAGGATGTCGGCGACGAAGCTGCGGTCGATCTTCACCCCGTCCACCGGCACCCGGCGCAGGTGGCTCAACCCCGAGAATCCGGTGCCGAAGTCGTCCAGCCAGACCTTCACCCCCGTCTCGCGCAGGCGCGTCAGCAGCTTGTTGGCGAGGATCTCGTCGCCAATCACGGCGGTCTCGGTCAGCTCGATGTGCAGCCGGGCGGGTTCCAGCCCGCTGTCGGCCAGGCAGGCGGCGACAACCTGCGGCAGGTCGCCGCTGCGCAGCTGGCGCGGGGACACGTTGACCGACACGAACAGCGGGGGGTCGCCCGCATGCGCCTGCGGCCACTGGATCGCATCGCGGCAGGCGGCACGCAGCACCTTGGGCCCGATCGACTCGATCAGTCCGCTCTGCTCGGCCACGTCGATGAACACCGACGGCGCGATCATGCCCAGCTCCGGGTGGCGCCAGCGCAGCAGGGCCTCGGCACCCACCATCCGTCCGTCCGACAGCCGGTGGATCGGCTGGTAGGCCAAGCTCAGCTCGCCACGGCCCCAGGCCTCGCGCAACTCCTGCTCCAGGTGCACGCGCCGCTCGACCGCCTGGTCCATGGCGCGGCTGTAGAAGCGGTAGCAGTTCTTGCCGGCTACCTTGGCCTGGTACATCGCGATGTCGCCGTTCTTCATCAGCGACGTAGCGCTTTCGGCATCGTCCGGGAACAGGCTGATGCCGATCGACGTACCGAGGAACACCTGCCGCCCCTGCAGCGACAGCGGCGCCCCGAGGGCGGTGACCAGCGCCTCCGCCAAACGCGCGGCCACGGCCCGGGCATGGCCGGCCTGGCCGGCGGCCGGATCGCTCTCGACGAGGATCACGAACTCGTCGCCGCCGAACCGCGCCAGCATCGCGCCGTCGCCGCCGAGCCGGTCGACCACCATGCGGATGCGCTGTGCGAACTGCAGCAGCACCTCGTCGCCGACGTCGTGGCCAAGGGTGTCGTTGATGCGCTTGAAGTCGTCGATATCGGCAAACAGCAGCGCCAGCTCTCGGCTGCCACCGTGCAGGCTCAGCAGGTGGTGGTCCAGCGCCTCGCGGAACGCAAGCCGGTTGGCCAGGCCCGTCAACGCGTCGGTGTAGGCCATCCGGCGGATATCGCGGTCATGCCGGACCACGCTCTCGCGCATCCGGCCAAACGCACGCATCAGATCGCCCAGCTCGTCGGACCGCACGCGGGACGGCAACCGCCGGTCATCGCTCGCGCCCGGTTCGAACTGCCCCGCCTCGATCTCGCGCGCGGCATCGGCCAGGGCGCGGATCGGCTGCACCAGCGTGCGGCGGACCATCCACGAAACGGCGGCCCCGAGCACCAGCAACGCGAAGCCGAACGAAACCAGCCAGGCGAGGTTGCGCCGTCCGAGGTCGGCGAGGCGTCCGCGCAGGTCGCCGATGGCGCCCTCCTGCGCCGCCTGGATGGCGCCCAGGTCATAACCGACCCGGATGCCGCCGATGCGCTCGCTGCCGATCGTCACCGGCGTGGACACGTCCATGATCGACTCGCCGAACTGTGCGTGGACACTGCGGGCGTTCATCGCCTCGTAGGCAAAGGCGTCGGCCATCGGCTCGCCATAGCCGCGGATCTCGTCGGTGCCGTCGTGCAGCACTTGGCCATTGGCGTCGAACACCAGCACGTAGCGGGTGTCGGGCTGCCGCAGCGTGGTCTGGACCAGCGCGCCGATGGCGTCGAGGTCGAAGTAGTACATCGGGTTGGCGAGCGACTCGGCCAGCTGCGCCACCGTGCCCTCACCCCGCCGCTGCAGACTCTCGCTGGCCATCGTGCCCATCGCGTCGCGGCTGAGGTCTTCCACCTCGTCCTGCATGCGGTGCTGGCGGTGCAGCAGCATCCCGATCAGCACAGTGACGCCCAGCAGCGCGCCGGCCATGACCAGCAGGAACTGTGCATGCAGGCCGGGACGCAGCTTCATTCGACCTCCGCCCGCACCCGCGCCACGCCGGTCTGCATCCGCCTCAACGCCTGTTCGGACGCGGGGTCGATCGGCAGGAAGCGCGTGGTCTGGAAGAACCGCAGCATCGCCTCCCGCGCGGCCGGGTCGGCGGCGGCTTCGACCAGCACCTGCTGCAGCCGGGCGCGCACCCGGGGGTCCATGTCGTGGCGCACCAGCTCGACCGCGCGCGGGTAGTCGTCGGTCCGGCCGATGACCACCAGGTCTGTCTTGAAGGCGGGCGGCATGCGCCTGGGGTTGATCCAGTCGAGGTTGCTCATCACCCCCGCATCGACCAGCTCCTTGTGCACCCAGGTGGCGATGTTGAGCTCGGAGCGCGCGAACACGTAGCCCACCGCTGCGGTCTCGATCCGGTCAACCGGCGAGAGCAGGATCTCCAGCTCGATACCGTTGGCCAGCAGCTCGCCGGCGGGCGCGAAGTAGGCGCTGGTGGACGACGGGCGCTGGAAGGCGATCCGGCGACCGCGCAGATCCTCGAGGGTATCGATGCCGCTGTCGCGGCGGGCGAAGAACACGCTGTGGTAGTGGCTGGTGCCGTCTCTCTCGGTCACGAGCAACGGCTCGGCGCCGGCGCGCTCGCGCAGCAGCATGCCGGTACCGGCGGTCTCGGTGACCCAGTCGACCCGGCCACGCCGCAGGTAGCTGGCCATCTGCTGGGAATCGCGCGCCATCAGGATGCGGCCTTCGCGGATGCCGACGTCGGCCATCCGCGGAACCACGTAATCCAGCAGCGGCTCGAGCTGTTCGTAGTGCGTATGCGGGTCGTCGCTGATGCGCCCGAGCACCAGCACGCCATCGTCCGCGGCGGACGCCGGCCCAACGGACGAAAATGCGGCGAGCAGCAGGAAAGCCAGGCTGCACAGGCGGACGGTCAAGACGGAACCCCAGGGACGCCCCTGACAAAGGGCACCGCGGCAGACTAATTCAAACGCAGGTCCGCCGATACTGCCCCGTCCGGACAGCTCAGCCGCGCCGGGCCAGCATCGCCATCCGCTGTGCGTCGGACAGGATGCCGCGCAGCAGCCGCACCTCACGCTCGTCCATGTCAGCCCGCAGGAACAGGCGCCGCAGCTTCCGCATCGCCGATTCAGGCGCGCGGCCCTTGTGGAAGTCGATCTCGTCGAGGGTTTCGGCCAGTTGGCCGAACAATCCCTCCAGTTGCGCGTGGGAGGCCGGCGGGTCGCGCGGCTCGGTGGGCGGAGCCGGGGCTGCACCGGCCAGCAGCGCCAGGCGCAATTCGTAGGCCAGCACCTGGACGGCGGCGGCAAGGTTGAGCGAGCTGTAGTCCGGATTGGCGGGGATGTGGACGGCCGCGTGGCACAGCTGCAGCTCCTCGTTTTCCAGTCCCGTGCGCTCGCGCCCGAACACCAGCGCCACCTCCGCGCCGCCGGCCGCGGTGGCGACCGCACGGGTCGCGGCGTCGCGCGGCAGCAGTTCCTCCAGCGCGACCCGCCGGCTGCGGGCCGTACAACCCAGGACCAGCCGGCAGTCGGCGACCGCCTCGGCCAGGGTGTCGTGCCGGGCAGCGCCTTCCAGCACATCGTCCGCGCCAGCTGCCAGCGCCGATGACTCGGCATTGGGCGACTTTTCGGGGGCGACCAGGACCAGCCGGGCCAGCCCCATGGTCTTGAGCGCGCGGGCGGCCGAGCCGATGTTGCCGGGGTGCTGGGTGCCGACCAGCACGATCCGCAGCCGGAGTGCGGCATCCGGGCCGCGGGTTGCTCGGGCGGGCGCTCCGGCCTCGTAGGTGGTCGCTTCGGTGTTCATCGGGCAATGGTAAACTGCGCGGCCGGCCACGACTCCGTCGTGCCATCGCCGGCCCGCTCTTTCCCCCCGCCAGCCCTTCCCCCACCTCCCTCGAGGCCGTTCGCCATGCAGAAACCCGCCGTCACCCTCATGGTCAAGGCCGCCCGCGCCGCCGGCAACGTGCTGCTGCGGCACATGTACAAGCTCGATGCGCTGAACGTGGTGGAGAAGGACCGCATGGACTTCGCCAGCGAAGTCGATGGCCTGGCCGAGAAGGAGATCATCAAGGAATTCCGCCGCTCAACCCCCGATTACGCGATCCTCGGCGAGGAAGGCGGTTCGGTGAAGTCCAAGGTCGGCAGCCGGTTCACCTGGGTGATCGACCCGCTGGATGGCACCAGCAACTACCTCCGTGGCATCCCGCACTTCTGCGTGTCCATCGCGCTTGTCGAGAACGGCGAACCGGTCCATGGCGTGATCTTCGACCCGTTGCGCAACGAGCTCTTCACCAGCAGCCGCGGCAGCGGCACCACCCTCAATGACAAGCGCGTGCGCGTGGCCGACCGCAAGGACCTGGACGGCGCGATGGTGCTGACCGGCTTCCCGCCGCGCGAGCGCAAGCGCGCAAGCGCACAGCTCAAGTGTGTCGACACGCTGCTGGTCGAGATCGAGGACATCCGCCGCACCGGCTCGGCCGCCCTCGACCTGGCCTACGTCGCCTGCGGCCGCGCGGACGCGTACTTCGAAGCCGGCGTGAAGCCGTGGGACATCGCCGCCGGCGCCCTGATGGTGCGCGAGGCCGGTGGCAAGGTCTCCGACTTCCGTGGCCGCACGACCGGCCCGATGGATGCGCGCGGCGTCGATGGCCGTCCGTTGCTGGCGGGCAACATCAAAGTGGCCGAGCTGCTGCAGCAGCGGATCGTCAACACCGGCTACGCCAGCGCCTTCGACTGAGACCTGGCGACACCCGCCCATGAAAAAGGCCGCGTTGAACGCGGCCTTTTTCGTACCTGGTGACCTGCCACACGGTCAGGGACGACGCGCCAGCGCCGCCTCGTCCTTGGCCTTGGGGAGGAGGTCCTGCTTGGTGACCTTGAGGAAGCCCAGCGTCAGCAACGGCGAGGCGATCAGGATCGAGGACAGGGTGCCGACGACCACGCCGATCATCTGCGCCTCGGCCATGCCCTTGAGAGAACCGCCGCCGTAGAGGTACAGCGCCAGCACCGCCAGGAACGCCACGAACGAGGTGATAACCGTGCGCGACAGGGTCTGGTTGATCGATGCGTTGATGATCGCGTCGGGGTCGGCCCGCATCGAGCGGAAGTTGTCGCGGATGCGGTCGAACACCACGATGGTGTCGTTGATCGAGAAGCCCAGCACCGCCAGCACGCCGGCCAGCACCGTCAGGTCGAACTCGTGCCCGGTCAGCGAGAACCAGCCCAGCACGATGGTTACGTCCTGCAGCGAGGTGATCACCGCCGCGATCGCGAACTTCTTCTCGAACCGGAACGAGATATAGATCAGGAAGCCGACGACGACGAAGATCACCGCCCAGATGCCATTGAGCGCGAGGTCGCGACCGACCTGCGGGCCAACGAAGTCGCTGCGCACCACAGTGCCCGGGTTGTCGGGGGTCGACACCGCGCGGGTGATCTGCGCGGCGGCCTCCGCGTTGGCGGCGATGTTGTCCTCGCCATCCTCCACGCCGTCGAGTTGCATGCGCACGAGCAGGTCGTTGCCTGACCCGAACGAGATCACCTGCGCGTCGCCGAATCCGGCCTCGGCCAGGCGGCCGCGGGCGTCCTCGATGTCGACGGGCTGGGCGAAACGCAGCTCGGTCACCGTGCCACCGGTGAAGTCCAGCGCGAAGTTGAAGCCGCGGGTGGCGATCGATCCGAGCGACACGAGGGTCAGCGCGATCGCCACGGCGAACGCCACCCACTTCATCCGGAGGAAGTTGATCCGCGGTTCGGCCGGGAAAATGGTCAAAGGTTTCATGTTCGGTTCCCGTCAGATCGCGATGGACTTGAGTTTCTTGCGCCAGCCGTAGATCAGCGTGGCCATCGCGCGCGACCCGGACACCGCGGTGTACATCGAGGTGATGATGCCGACGATCAGCGACACCGCGAAGCCCTTGACCGGGCCGGTGCCGAACGCGAACAGCGCTACACCGGCGAGGATCGCGGTGAGGTTGGCGTCCATGATCGTGCCGGTGGCCTTCTCGTAGCCGGTCGCGATCGCGGTCTTGGGCGGCATGCCCGCGCGCAACTCCTCGCGTATGCGCTCGTTGATCAGCACGTTGGCGTCGACCGACAGCGCCACCGTCAATGCGATACCGGCCAGGCCCGGCAAAGTCAGGGTGGCGCCGAACAGCGACATCACCGCGACCAGCATCAGGATGTTGAGCAGCAGCGCGGCGCAGGTGATCAGGCCGAACATGCGGTAGTACACGAGGAAGAACAGCAGCGCGAACGCGAAGGCGAAGACCACCGCGGTCAGGCCACGCTCGATGTTCTCCTTGCCCAGGCTCGGGCCGACGACACGCTCTTCGACGAAGTCCATCGGCGCGGCCAGCGAACCCGAGCGCAGCAGCAGCGCCAGGTCAGCCGCCTCCTTGGCGCTGTCCAGGCCGGTGGTCTGGAACTCCTTGCTGAAGACGCCGTTGATGGTGGCGACCGAGATCACCTCCTCGCTGACGCGGGTGGTCCTGACTTCCTCGCCATTGACCATCCGCACCTCGGGGATGCGCTCGATGTACACCACCGCCATCGGCTTTCCGACGTTCTGGCTGGTGAAGTCGAACATCCGCTGGCCGCCCGAGGCGTCCAGGCGCACCGACACCGACGGCGTGCCAGTCTGCGGGTCCATGCCGGAGGTGGCACCGATCAGCTGGTCACCCGAGGCGATCACGCGCTTGTTGAGCAGGATCGGGATCGGCTTGCCGTCCGGGCCCAGCTCCTTGCGGTAGTACACCTTGGCCTGCGGCGGCACGTTGCCGGTGGCGACGGCGTCATAGGCGTTGCCTTCAAGCGCCGCGCGGTATTCGAGGGTCGCGGTCGCGCCGATCAGACGCTTGGCCTCGGCGGTGTCCTGCACGCCGGCCAATTCGACCACGATGCGGTCACTGCCCTGCCGCTGGATCAGCGGCTCGGACACACCCAGCGCGTTGATGCGGTTGCGCAGGGTGCCGAGGTTCTGCTCCAGCGCGGCGGTCGCCATGCGTTGCAGCTCGGCATCCGGGATCGAGAGCGTGATCACGCGACCCTCGGCGTCCATCGCGAGCGCCGGTTGGCTGGTCGCGATCTGCTGGCGCGCCTTGTCCACGTCCGACGCGTTCGCGAGGGTGATCACGATGCGGTTGTCGGGGCGGCGCGAGACCGACTCGTAGCGGATGCGCGCATCACGCAGTACCACCCGCGCGTCCTCGACGATCGCAGTGAGGTGCTTGTCGAGCGCGGCGGCCTGGTCGACCTGCATCAGGAAGTGCACGCCGCCCTGCAGGTCCAGGCCGAGCGACATGCCCTGCGCGCCAAGCGCCGTCAGCCAGTCAGGGACGGTGGAGGCGAGGTTGAGCGCGGACACGTAGTCGCTGCCCAGTACCTGCTCCAGCGCGTCAGATGCCTTGGTCTGCGCATCGGGGCTGGGCAGCCGGACCAGCACGTTGTCCCCACCCAACTCGACCGACTTGACCGGCACGCCGGCCGATTCGAGGGTCGTCTCGATGCGCTCGACGAGCGCGGCATCGACCGGGGCACCGCGGCTGGCGGTAACCTGGACGGAGGGATCCTTCTGGTACAGGTTGGGCAACGCGTACAGCGTGCTCAACAGAATGGCGAGCACCAGTACGACGTATTTCCAGCGCGCATAAGTCAGCATCGATTGCCCCTGCGGCAGCTCCCCGGCCGCCGTGCGTCAAATGGTTTGGAGACGGCTCAGGCCGACTTCAAGGTGCCCTTGGGCAGGACGTTGCCGATCGCGCCCTTCTGCACGCGGATGCGGACGTTGTCGGCGATCTCGACCGTGATGAAGTTGTCGCCCAGGTCGACCACGGTGCCGGCGATGCCGCCGTTGGTCAGCACTTCGTCGCCGCGCGACAGCTTCTCGAGCATGGCCTTGTGCTCCTTGGCGCGCTTCATCTGCGGGCGGATCATCAGGAAGTACATCACGCCGATCAGCAGGATCGGGAACAGCAGCGACATGCCGAAGCCGCCCGGCTGGGCCGCGGTCTGCGCATGGGCGGGGGCAATCAGGAGGTCGAGCAGGTTCATGTCGGTTTCCGGAAGGGGCTGAAAATAGCCGGGGATTATGCCACGGGGCGCGTCCGGCCCCTTTGCCGGCGCTGGCGCGGCCGCTCAGCCGGCCGCGCGGGCCTTGGCCGCATGGAAGGACTCGCGGAAGGCGGCGAAGGTTCCCTGCGCGATGGCCTCGCGCATGTCGGCCATCAGCCGCTGGTAGTGGCGCAGGTTGTGCAGGGTCCCCAGCATCGGCCCCAGCATCTCGTTGCAGCGGTCCAGGTGGCGCAGGTAGCTGCGGCTGAACCCGCCCGCGCAGGCGTGGCAGTCGCAGCCTTCCTCGATCGGGCGGAGGTCTTTCTCGTACCTGGCGTTGCGGATGCGCACGACGCCGTCGCGGGTGAAGAAATGGCCGTTGCGCGCATTGCGGGTCGGCATCACGCAATCGAACATGTCGACCCCGCGCGCGACGGCCTCGACGAGGTCTTCGGGTCGCCCGACGCCCATCAGGTAACGCGGCCGGTCGGCCGGCAACTGAGGGGTGGTGTGCTCGAGCATCGCGTTTCGCTCGGCCTCGGGCTCGCCTACGGCCAGCCCGCCAATCGCGTAGCCGTCGAACCCGATGTCCTTCAGCGCGTCGGCCGAACGGGTCCGCAGTTCACGGTGCACGCCGCCCTGGACGATGCCGAACAGCGCCGCGTCGTTGCCCTCGTGGGCACGCCGCGAGCGTGCGGCCCAGCGCAGGCTCAGTTCCATGGAGGCACGCGCGACCTCCTCCGTCGCCGGATACGGGGTGCACTCGTCGAAGATCATCACGATGTCAGACCCGAGCACCTTCTGGATACGCATGCTCTCCTCGGGGCCGAGGAACACCCGGCTGCCGTCGGTCGGCGCGGCGAAGGTGACGCCTTCCTCGGTGATCCTGCGCTTGTGCGCCAGCGAGAACACCTGGAAGCCGCCGGAGTCGGTCAGGATCGGGCGGTCCCAGCGCTCGAAGCCGTGCAGCCCGCCGTGCGCCTCGATCACCTCAAGCCCCGGCCGCAGGTACAGGTGGAACGTGTTGCCGAGGATGATCTCGGCGCCCAGTTGCTCCACCTGGGTAGGCAGCACGCCCTTGACCGACCCGTAGGTGCCGACCGGCATGAACGCGGGCGTCTCGACCGTGCCCCGCGGGAAGGCCAGCCGGCCGCGGCGGGCGGCACCGTCAGTGCACAGCAACTGGAACGACATCCGGCTCATGCGGCCGGCTCCGGGAACAGCAGCATGGCGTCACCGTAGGAGAAGAACCGGTAGCCGGCGGCGATGGCGTGGTCGTACGCGGCAAAGACCCGGTCCTTGCCGGCGAACGCGGAAACCATCATCAGCAGCGTGCTTTCCGGAAGGTGGAAATTGGTGACCATCGCGTCGACCGAGCGGATCCGGTAACCGGGGAGGATGAAAAGCCGGCTTTCCCCCTCGAACGGCCGCAGCTCCCCGTCGGGATTGGCGTCGGTGGGCTGCATCGCCGACTCCAGCGCCCGCACGACGGTGGTGCCGACGGCGATGACGCGGCCGCCGGCCGCACGGGTACGGCGCACCTGCTCGACCAGCGCCGCGCCGACGTTGATCCACTCGCTGTGCATCACGTGCTCGGACAGGTCGTCGACCCGGACAGGCTGGAACGTACCGGCCCCGACATGCAGCGTGACGTGGCCTGATTGCACCCCACGCGCGGCCAGGGCGTCCAGCAACGGCTGGTCGAAATGCAGCCCCGCGGTCGGCGCGGCGACCGCACCGGCCTGTCGCGCGAACACGGTCTGGTAGCGCTCGGCGTCGTCCGCCCCGGGTTCGCGCTGGATGTAGGGCGGCAACGGCAGCCGGCCGGCGTGCTCCAGCCAGGCCTCCAGGCCCTCGGCCACGTGGAAGCGCAGGTGGAAGAACTCGCCGTCCCGGCCCAGTACTTCGGCCTCGCCGCCGGCGTCCAGCGCGATCCGCGCACCGGGCTTGGGCGTCTTGCTGACGCCCAGCTGGGCACGCGCCTCGCCATCGCCGAGCAGCCGCTCGACCAGGATCTCGACGCGGCCGCCGGTCTGTTTGCTGCCGAACAGGCGTGCCGGGATCACCCGGGTGTCGTTGAACACCAGCAGGTCACCCGGCGCCAACAGGGCCGGCAGCTCATGGAACACATGGTCGGCGAAGGGGGCAGGCGCGGGCGGTACGACCAGCAGGCGGCTGGCGGACCGCCGGGCCAGCGGTGCCTGGGCGATCAGGGCCGGCGGCAGCTCGTAGCGGAAATCGGATTTCTTCAAGGTGGGGCTTCTTGCTGGGTCGATACACGTCGGCGCTGGCGCGACGGAACGGCACAGTGTACGGGCGCCGGGGGTTATCCCGGCATCGGCCGCGTGATAGAATCACGCAACTGATTGATTAGAAACAGGAAACGCTGGATCGCAGGATTTTTCGCGGGCTGTTGCCGCGCATTTTTGTTTGCGGCGTTTCCGAACAAGGAGGCCCCACCCGATGTCCAGCACTGCCCACGACAACGCCTTCGCGGCCAAGCTCGCGCCCCTGCGCGCCCACGCCGGCGAACGCCGTACGGTCGGCCTAGACGACGCCACCCTCGCCCGCTTTTCCGGGAATGCCGAACTGGCCGAAGCGGTCGATGCCGCCGTCGCCGAGTACGGACGGGTCAAGGCCGGTGACCTGGGCCCGGATGTTGCCGACCTGCTGGATCTCGACGAGCGCACGCAGGCCGAGGCCATCCAGGCCGCCTACGTCAACTTCTACCAGGACGATGCGGTTAACCCGTACGTCGCCCTCGCCGCCCGCGGCCCGTGGATCGTGACGTTGAAGGGCGCCGTGCTGCACGACTCCGGTGGCTACGGGATGCTCGGATTCGGCCATGCGCCGGCGCAGGTGATCGAGGCGATGGCGCGGCCGCAGGCGATGGCCAACATCATGACCCCGAGCGTCTCGCAGATGCGGTTCGCGCGGATGCTGCGCGAGGCGATCGGCATCGGCCGTGACTGCCCGTACAGCCACTTCCTGTGCCTCAACTCGGGCTCGGAGTCGGTCACTCTTGCCGCACGCATCGCCGACACCAACGCCAAGACCATGACCGACGAAGGCGGCCGCCACGCCGGTCGCAGCATCAAGCGGGTGGTGGTCAAGGGCGGTTTCCACGGCCGCACCGACCGTCCGGCGCTGTACTCCGACTCCACCCGCAAGACCTACCTGCAGCACCTGGCCAGCTTCCGCGGCGAGGACAGCGTGATCGCGATCGAGCCGTATGACATCGACGCACTGCGCAAGGTCTTCACCGATGCCGACGCGAACGGCTGGTTCATCGAGGCGATGTTCCTGGAGCCGGTGATGGGCGAAGGCGACCCGGGCCGCAGCGTCCCGGTCGAGTTCTACAACGCGGCCCGCAAGCTGACCAAGGACCACGGCTCGCTGCTGCTGGTCGACTCGATCCAGGCGGGCCTGCGCGCCAACGGCGTGCTGTCGATCATCGACTACCCCGGCTTCGAGAACGCCGAGGCGCCGGACATGGAGACTTACTCCAAGGCACTCAACGCCGGCCAGTATCCGCTGTCGGTGCTTGCCGTCGGCGAGCGCGCGTCCAAGACCTACCGCAAGGGTCTGTACGGCAACACCATGACCACCAACCCGCGCGCGCTCGACACCGCATGCGCGGTGCTGTCGATGGTGACCCCGGACGTGCGGGAGAACATCCGCGCGCGCGGCGCGGAAGCGATCGAGAAGCTCGAGAAGCTCAAGGGCGAGCTCGGCGGCCTGATCACCAAGGTCCAGGGCACCGGGCTGCTGTTCTCGTGCGAGCTGTCGTCGGAATTCAAGTGCTACGGGGCGGGATCGACCGAGGAGTGGCTGCGCGAGCACGGCATCGGCGTGATCCACGGCGGCACCAACTCGCTGCGTTTCACCCCGACCTTTACCATGACCAGCGAAGAGCTGGACCTCCTGGTCGGGATGGTGGGCCGGGCCCTGAAGGAAGGCCCGCGCGCCAGCCAGGCCGCAGCCGCCTGACCGGACAGAGCTATGCGACAGGAAAAAGGCCGGGCAGTGTCCCGGCTTTTTTCATGGTGGGGGTCGGACAGGCGGCGCCTATCGATCCAATCCATCAGATCGAATGGAAGTCTTCGATAGAACGGGCCAATCTGGGGCCGGTGCGATCCCCCGCACCGCAACCAGGAGCCTCCGATGAGCAGTGACGACCCCAAGCGGCCCACAGGTTCAACCACCGGCAGCGGCGCCCCGGCGGCGAGCGATCGTAACTCGCTGACCATCGGACCCGACGGCCCCATCCTGCTGCACGACGTGCACTTCCTCGAGCAGATGGCGCACTTCAACCGCGAGAAGGTGCCCGAGCGCCAGCCGCACGCGAAGGGCGCCGGTGCCTTCGGCGTGTTCGAGACCACTGCCGATGTGTCGAAGTACACCAAGGCGGCGCTGTTCCAGCCGGGCGCGAAGACCGGGATGCTGGCGCGCTTCTCCACCGTCGCCGGCGAACAGGGCAGCCCGGACACCTGGCGCGACGTCCGCGGGTTCTCGCTGAAGTTCTATACCGACGAGGGCAATTACGACCTGGTCGGCAACAACACCCCGGTCTTCTTCGTGCGCGACCCGATGAAGTTCCCGCACTTCATCCGCAGCCAGAAGCGACTGCCCGACTCCGGCCTGCGCGACAACCACATGCAGTGGGACTTCTGGACGAACAATCCGGAGACCGCGCACCAGGTCACCTACCTCATGGGCATCCGCGGGCTGCCGCGCACTTGGCGCCATATGAACGGCTATGGCTCGCACACCTACATGTGGATCAACGCCGCCGGTGAGAGGTTCTGGGTCAAGTACCACTTCCATACCGAGCAGGGCATGGCGTTCTTCAGCAATGCCGAAGCCGCCGAGATGGCCGGTCGGGATGCCGACTTCCACCGCGGCGACCTGTTCAACGCGATCGCACGTGGCGACCACCCGAGCTGGAAGCTGTCGGTGCAGGTGATGCCGTACGCGGACGCGAAGGCGTACCGCTTCAACCCGTTCGACCTGACCAAGGTCTGGCCGCACGCGGACTACCCGCTTATCCCGGTCGGCCGGATGACGCTCAACCGCAACCCGGAAAACTTCTTCGCCCAGATCGAGCAGGCTGCGTTCTCGCCCGGCAACACGGTGCCGGGCATCGGCCTGTCGCCTGACAAGATGCTGCTGGGCCGGGCATTCGCCTACGCCGACGCACAGCGCAACCGGATCGGCACCAACTTCCACCAGTTACCGGTCAACCAGCCCAAGTGCCCGGTCAACACCTACATGTTCGACGGCCAGATGGCCTACCACCACAGCGGCAACGCGCCGGTGCACGCCACCAACAGCGGTGGCCGACCGTGGGCCGATGAAACGGGTGCGATGGCGGACGGCTGGGAAGCCGACGGCGAGATGGTGCGCAGCGCATACACCCTGCACGCGGAGGACGACGACTTCGGCCAGCCCGGCACGCTGGTGCGCGAGGTTTTCGGCGATGAGGACCGCGACGCGCTGGTGGACCAGGTGTCCGGCAGCCTGCTGGGTGGCGTGCGCAGTCCGGTACTGGAGCGCGCATTCGAATACTGGAAGAACATCGACCCCGGGGTCGGCCAGCGGATCGAGGACAAAGTGCGCAAAGGGAGCGCGCCGATGCCAGCCGAGGGCATGGGCGAAGGCTGAAGCCAGGCGCCGCCGCCGGGCCTGGGTCCCGGCGGTCCCGCGTGCGTCTACCGCCGTCGGCGAGTCAGCCAGCCGGTCACCGCGAGCAACACCGCAACGCCACCCAGCAACCACGGCCACAGGGGTCGCTCGTCATCGCTCGGGACCGGCGCGACCGGCAGCGCGGTACCGGCCGACACTGGCGAGGCCGAGCTAGGCGTCGCGCGCGGGGCCAGCTGCCATACCCCGTCGACGAGCTTCACCCGTCCGGCCAGCGGCGGCAGCGCCAGTTCGCGCCAGGTCACCCGCAGGTCGCCGACCTGCGGATCAAGCGGGTTCTCCGAACTGGTCAGGCCGTCCCCATCGGGCTGGAACGTGGCGGACAGATTCCCCGGCAGGCGCGAGAAGTTCGGCCGGAAGTCCTGCCAGCGGCCCAGCACCTTCAACACGGTCACGTCGATCGGCCTGCCGTCCAAGGTCGCCTCCTGCGCCCACACGCGCCGGCTTTCCAGCGGGATCGACGGCGGGTTCTCGTGGCCGGGGGCGAAGTCCGACGAGTCGACCAGCGCCGCTTTCCAGGCCTGCTCGTATCGGTCATGGCCGGTACGCAGCCACTGGTACATCTCGACCCGACGATCGAGCCCGAAGCGATGCGTGCCGACACCGAACTCGCGGTCCACCAGTTCGCCGCCGGGGGACAGCACGCCCTCGGGCGCGGCAGTGCCGGGCACCTGCGCGGAACCCGCACCCGACGCCAGCAGCCACGCCGCGAGCATGCCCGCCGTGACCACCGCGATCCGCTTCATGCAGCCAGCGACCTCGCCCGCAGCTCCGTGACTTCATGCTCGGTGGCATACCGCCCACGTTCGTCACGGGTCACGCCGGCCAGCGCGCACTCCGGGTCATGGGTGAAGAACAGATGGACATTTCGGGCGAGCTTGTCGGCCAGGAACGCCTGTTTCTCGTCGATCAGCAGCTCGGCGTTGCGGTCGTAGCCCATCGTGATCGGCACGTGTACCCACGGGCGGCCCGGGATCAGGTCCGCGCAGAACACCACGCCGCCATGGGCCTGTCCGTCGACCCGCTCCGGCCCGACGATCTCCGCCAGCATCAGGCCCGGCGTATGGCCGTCGCTGAAGTGGAAACGCACGGTCTGGCCGAGCGTTCCGGAGTACTCGTCGTCGACCAGCTCGAGCCGGCCGGTGGCCTCCAGCAACCCCGGCAGCTCGGGGATGAAGCTGGCGCGGTCGCGCGCGTGCGGCGCGACCGCCCGTTGCCAGTGCTCACGCCCGACCAAGTAGCTGGCGTTCGGAAACACCAGCCGCGGCGGCTCGCCTTCCCGGTATGGCGCGAGCAGCCCGCCGGCATGGTCGAAGTGCAGGTGCGACAGCACGACCACGTCGATGTCCTCGGGCGCGAAACCGGCGTCGGCCAGCGATTCGAGCAGCACGTGGCGGTCCTCGACGACGCCATACCGCTCGCGCAGCTTTGGCTCGAAGAATGCGCCGATGCCCGCTTCGAACAGCACCGTCCTGCCGGCGAGCGGCGTGGCCAGCAACGCGCGGCAGGCCAGCGCGATGCGGTTGGCATCGTCAGGCGCCGCCCACCGGCTCCACATCGCGCGCGGCGCATTGCCGAACATCGCCCCGCCGTCGAGCTTCTGGCTGTTGCCCATGAGCGACCAGAGTTTCATCGCCGACTCCCGTTGACCCGCAGCCGCTGCTGCAACCCCTGCATGATCGGCGATCGGGCCAGCCAATGAAACCGGAAGATCGCCTCAGGGCGAGCTGGCGGGCTCCGGCAACACGTCGGCCTTGCCGACCGGGTTGCGCGGATCGGTACCACCGCTCAGCTCACCGGTGCGCTTGTCCCAGGCAACGGTCTGCAGGTTGCCCCAGGTGTCCTCGCCCGCGTTGACGGTATGCCCCATCGCCTCGAGCGCCTTGACCGTACCGGGCGACAGCGCATCGGGCTCGGCCGAGACCACGTCCGGCATCCACTGGTGGTGGTAGCGCGGCAGCGCCGCGACCTGTTGCGCATCCAGCCCCGCGTCGTAGCCGAGGATCCCGACCAGCACCTCGGTGATGATCCGGCTGCCGCCCGGCGCGCCGAGGATCGCGACCTTGTCGTCGGACTCGATGATGCTCGGCGTCATCGAGCTCAACATGCGCTTGCCCGGCTCCACCGCGTTCGCCTCGAACCCCATCACACCGAACGCATTGGGCGTACCGGGCTTGAGCGCGAAATCGTCCATCTCGTTGTTGAGCAGCACGCCGGTACCCGGTGCAACCAGGCCCGAGCCGTACAGCAGGTTGACGGTCTGGGTGGCCGACACCCGGTTGCCGTCGCCGTCGATGATTGAGAAATGGGTGGTCTCGTCGTCCTCGAGCGGCACCGGCTGGCCGGACAGCAGGTCACTCGGGGTGGCCCGGTCGGGGTGGATGGTGGCACGCAGGCCGGCGGCGTAGGCCGGGTCGGTCAGCAGCGCCAGCGGCATATCGACGAAGTCCGGGTCGCCCAGGTAGATCGTCCGGTCGCGGTAGGCGCGGCGCATTGCCTCGACGACCAGATGGATGCGATCGGGCTCCTCCATTGCGGCCAGGTCCCAGCCGCTCAGGATCTGCAGCATCTGCGCCAGCGCGACCCCACCCGATGACGGCGGCGGCGCGGTGACCACGTGCCAGCCGCGGTACTCGAACTCGATCGGCTCGCGCTCGCGGACCTCGTAACCGGCCAGTTCCCCGGCGGTCCAGCGGCCACCCTCCTCGGCCACCGAGGCGAGCAACGCCTGGCCGACCTCACCCCGGTAGAACCCGTCGGCCCCGTCCCGCGCCATCAGCTCGAGCGTACGGGCCAGGTCCGGCTGGCGCAGCACCTCGCCCACCTGCGGCGGGTCGCCATCGGCCAGGAACACCTCGCGCGTGCCGCGGTAGCGCTCCATCACCTGGCTGCGGCGCGCATAGCCGCGCTCGAGCCGCTCGTAGACCGGAAAGCCCTCGCGCGCGATCCGGATTGCCGGCGCCAGGGTGGTAGACAGCGGCAGCTCGCCGTACTCGCGCGCAACGTGCACCAGTGCCGCCGGCAGGCCGGGGATGCCGGCCGACCACGGACCGTTGGTGGCGCGGTCGCGGTCCAGTTCGCCGTCCTCGTCCAGGAAGGCGGCCGGCGTTGCCGACGCCGGCGCGGTCTCGCGTGCATCGACGAATACGTCGCGCCCGCTGGCGGCATCGTGCAGCAGGAAGAATCCACCGCCGCCCAGCCCGGAGCTGATCGGCTCGACCACCGACAGCGTGGACGACACCGCCACCGCCGCATCGAAGGCGTTGCCGCCCGCGCGGATCATCTCCATGCCGGCTTCGGTGGCGAGCGAATGGGCGCTGGCGATCGCGGCGCCCGGAGGCGTGGGCGCGGCAGCAGTCGGCGCTTCGGCGCGTGCCGGCGTGGTGGCCGCGCATCCGGCCAGCAGGCCGACGAGGAAGCCGGCGGTCAGTACCGGTCGCAGTGCCTTGTGCATCGCTCGCTCCTGGTTGTCACGGGCCCTGTTGCAGGCGAAGCAGCTTGGCCAGCAGTTGCTCGTGCGATTCGGGGATGTCCGGGTCGGGGTCGATGCACTCGACCGGACAGACGACCACGCATTGTGGCTCGTCGAAATGCCCGACGCATTCGGTGCACCGGGCAGGGTCGATCACGTAGATGGTTTCGCCCTGCGTGATCGCCTGGTTCGGACAGGCCGGTTCACAGACGTCGCAATTGACGCAGAGCTCATTGATCTTGAGGGACATGGGGGACGAGGCGGCAGCAGGTCCGCGCCCACCGGGTGGCAGGCGCGGACCCGTGCATCACTTGGCCTCGACGAACTGGTAGTTCACGCCGGCCGGCTCGACCGCGGCGCGCACCCGGTCGTTGTCGGCGGCATCGCCGATGAAGAGCAGCTTGACGCCCTTCATCGAACCCGGGTCCACCTTGCCGAATGCGCCGACCACGATGTCGGCCATCATCGCCGACTCCGGCGAACCGAACGCGACCAGGTTGCCCTCGACGATGCCGCGTTGCATCGCGATCTCGATGTCCTCGGCCAGGCGCTCGCGGGCGCCCTCGAAGCCTTCGGACTCCGACGACGGCAGGTAGTACAGGTACGGGTTGTTGTTGATGTCGCCCATGTTGCGGGTGACGACGTCGGACAGGTAGACGCCCCACGCCTGCTCGTCATTGTTGTCGGCCGGGCGCTCGACGGCCGGCTTGGCCTCGGCGACGGTCTCGGTGGAAGCCTCGTCCTTCTGGCAGGCGGCCAGCACGGGCAGCGACAGGAGGGCAAGCAGCAAAAGGCGGGTGGTGGTCTTCATCGGTGATCCCCTGGTTGGGTCGAAAAACTGGGTGGGTCAAAGAACGGGATGGATCGAACGTGTTCAGTACCGGGAAAGCGGAACACTCACGGCTGGGTGCGCCGCCACTGTGCCTGCAACGCATCGGCCACCGCGGGCGGGACGAAACCGGACACATCCCCGCCGAGGCGGGAAATCTCGCGCACCAGCGACGACGAGATGAATCCGTACTGCTCGGCCGGGGTGAGGAACAGCGTCTCGACCTCCGGGATCAGGTGGCGGTTCATGCTGGCCAGCTGGAACTCGTACTCGAAATCCGAGACGGCACGCAGGCCACGCATCAGCACGCCGGCGCCGACGTCTGAGACGAAGTGGGCCAGCAGCGAATCGAACCCGCGCACCTCGACGTGCGGATGGTGGCCGACCGCCTCACGGGCCAGTTCCACGCGCAGTTCCAGCGGCAGCGCTGGGCGCTTGGCGGGACTCTCGGCGACGCCGATGATCAGCCGGTCGAACAGCTGCGCGGCGCGATCGACCAGGTCGATATGGCCATTGGTGATGGGGTCGAAGGTGCCGGGATAGACGGCGATTCGTTTGGAAGCCAGGGTCATTCGTCGGCGACTTGTGTGGGGCGGCCATCCGGGGCTGCCGCGTCGCCGTGCAGTGTATCAGCGGCGTCGCCGCCGGGCGCCGCAAGCCGCCGGTAGAGGGCGTAGCGGACCTCGCGCGTGCGCCCTTCCCGATGCAGGCCCCAGCCGGCCGGGATCGCCACGCGGGCGTCGGCCGGCGCCTCGACGTAGAGCCAGCCATCGGCGGTGACCACCGGCACCAGCGCCGCCAGTACGGCGTCCCAGGCATCGGCGGCGAACGGCGGGTCGACGAACGCGATGTCGAAGCCATGGCGCGGCTGCCCCGCCAGCCAGGCGACCGCATCAGCCTGCACCACGGTGGCGGCCTCGCCTCCCGGCAGGCGCCGGGTGGCCTCCAGCAGCGTGCGCGCCTGGGTGCCGTCGCGCTCGACCAGGACCGCGGACCCGGCGCCGCGCGACAGCGCCTCCAGCCCGAGCGCACCGCTGCCAGCGAACAGGTCGAGCACGCGGGCGCCGGGGACGGCGGCGACAAGCCAGTTGAACAGCGTCTCGCGGACCCGGTCGGACGTCGGGCGCAGCCCTTCGATATCGGCCACCGGCAACTTGGTGCCACGCCAGCGACCGCCGATGACGCGCACCTGCCCGGGCGTGGCACGGTTGGCCCCGTCGCCGGGCTTTCGCTGGGGTTTTTTCATCGGGATGGATTCCAGGCCGGTGCTAGCATGTAGGGTCATTGTCCAACATGTCCCGGGCCGCCACTCGATGGTCAGCTTTTTCCGCCGCAAGAAGCCCGAAACGCCTTCCGGCAGCGAATCGGCACGGCGCTACAGCGCCGAGGAACTGGCCGCCGCATTCCCGACGGCGCCTGCTGGCGGGGCCGTCCCTGCCCCGGTCCAGCGGCCGATCCCGCCGCCGGCGGACGTCCCGCCACCCGCTCCGGTCCGGGACGTGGTCGAAGCTCAGCCCGCTACCGAACCTGCGCCGGCCGCTGCGCCCGAGGCGCACGCGTTGCCTGCCGGTTCCGCCGCAACCAAAGCGGCGGCCGAACGTGCAGCCGGGCCAGTCACCGAACCCGTTGCGGCTCCCGTCGCGGTGGTTGCGGAACCGCCGCCATCCAAACCCACACCCGTCGCCGAGCCCCCCGCCGATATTCCCGGCGTACCGGCCACGGCCGTCGCGGCGCCGGCCGGCAAGCGCGGCTGGCGCGACCGCCTGCGCGGCAGCGCGTTCGCCCGCAGTTTCGGCGGGCTGTTCTACACCAACCCAAAACTCGACGAGGACCTGCTCGACCAGATCGAGACGGCGCTGATCACGGCCGACGTCGGGGTCGCCGCGACCACCGAGCTGGTGGCTGCGCTGCGCAAGCGCATGAACGCGCGCGAGTTCATCGACGCACACGCGCTGCTGCTGGCGCTGCGCGAACAACTGCTCGCCCTGCTCCGGCCGGTGGCCGTCCCGCTGCGGATCGAGCGCGCGGACAAGCCGTTCGTGCTGCTCACCGTCGGCGTCAATGGCGTCGGCAAGACCACCACGATCGGCAAGCTGGCCAAGCGCTTCAAGGACGAGGGCCGGCCGTTGATGCTCGCGGCGGGCGACACTTTCCGCGCCGCCGCGGTGGCGCAGCTGCAGGCCTGGGGCGAACGCAACGGCGTGGCCGTCATCGCGCAGGGACAGAACGCCGACGCGGCATCGGTGGCGTTCGACGCCCTGCAGGCGGCGACCGCACGCAACATCGAGGTACTGATCGCCGACACCGCGGGCCGCCTGCACACCCAGCAGGGGTTGATGGCCGAGCTGGGCAAGATCAAGCGCGTGCTGCAGAAGATCGATCCTGACGCGCCGCAGGAGGTGCTGATGGTGATAGACGGCACCACCGGCCAGAACGCGCTGTCGCAACTGCGCCAGTTCCACGCCGCCGTCGGCGTAACCGGGCTGGTCGTTACCAAGCTCGACGGCACCGCCAAGGGCGGCGTCGTGTTCGCGCTGGCGCGCGAGTTCGGCATCCCGATCCGGTTTGCCGGCATTGGCGAGCGGCCCGAGGACCTGCGCGTGTTCGACGCCGAGGCCTTCGTCGACGCGCTGCTGCCGGAGACGCTCGGCGCCTAGCCGGGCCGGCGGGTGGATACCGCACCGGCACCGCGCAGCCCGCCGGCCGGCCGGGGACGGCGGCTTTGGCTCGCGCTTGCAGCGGCCCTGGTGCTGCTCGTGCTTGCCGTCGCATGGCTCGCCCAGCCGCCGCGTGTCGCGGGGCTGATCCTTGACCGCGCCGGCGCCGCGCTCGGGCTCGAGATCACCGCCGGCGGAGTAAGCGAGTACAGCCTGCGAGGTACGCCGACCCTGGTGGTGCGCGACCTGGTCGCGCGCCAGCCGGGCGCTGCGGAGCCGGTCCTGCGCGCCGGGCGCGTGTACCTGTCGCTGCCATGGTCGACGCTGCGCAGCCGCGGCGCGGACCTGACGGTCGAACGCGTCGAGCTGGATGCTCCTCGGCTCGACCTGGGTGCATTGCAGCGATGGCGCGCCAGCCGCCCGCCTTCAGGCGAGGTGCGCATCCCGACCCTGACCGGTGGCCTGCATGTCGTACGCGGCGAGGTCATCGGCGCCGGCTGGTCGGTCGACCGTATCGCGATTTCGATGCCGTCCCTGCACCCCGACCGCGCGGTCGCCGGACGCGTGGCCGGCCGCTTCCGCAACGGCGGGACCACGATGCCCTTCGACCTGCAGGTCTCGCTGACCGAAGTGTCGATGGCCGCTTCGCTAGGCGCGTCGGGCATCGCCACCGTGGTCACCCCCGAGTGGCGGATGCCAATGCGCCCGACGTTCTCCGGCCGGCTGCACGAGGGTGACGACGGGATCGGCCTTGATCGTTTCCTGCTGGGTGCCAGCGCCCGGCACCTGTCCGCGGACCGCGAGCTTGCGTTCTATTTGGGGCTGGCCGGACCGCTGCGCTACCTCGACGGCGTGTTCTTGATCGATCCGCTCGGGGTCGCGTTGCGGGGCGCCGGGCTGGTGCCGCGCATGGACGCTGCTGGCCGCTTCGAATGGCAGGACGGAATGACGTGGAATCTCGAAGGCACCCTCGCCCGCTGGCCGGACGCGTGGCCGTCGCTGCCGGCTCCGCTCGACGCATCTGACGCACCGCTGGCGTTCGCGCTCGACCACACCGGACCAGCCAACCTGTCCGGACCGACCCGCCTGCGGTTGTTGCGCGGCGCAAGCACGTTTGATGCGCGGTTCCACTTGCCGGACGTGCTCGCGTGGAGCAGCCAGCTCGACAGCGGGAACCCGCTTCCGCCGCTCGACGGTTCCTTCGCGACGCCGACCCTGGAGATCCCCGGAGCGACGCTGCACGGCGTCGAGATCGAGTTCCGTGACGCACCGGTCGATGACTGACTCACCCGCACTCCCGCACCCGGAACCGGACCCGCCGCCGGAAGCCGTGGTCGTCGACGGCAGCGCACGCGGCTTCTCGACACGGCTGCTCGCCTGGTTCGACCACAGCGGCCGCCACGACCTGCCATGGCAGCACCCGCGCACGCCGTACCGGGTCTGGCTGTCGGAAATCATGTTGCAGCAGACCCAGGTCCGGACCGCCGCTCCGTACTTCGAACGCTTTGTCGCCGCCCTGCCGGACCTGCCGGCGCTGGCCGAAGCCGAGCTCGAACAGGTGCTGGCGCTCTGGTCGGGCCTGGGCTACTACGCCCGCGCCCGCAACCTGCACGCCGCCGCCCGGCATTGCATGGCACTGCACGACGGCGAGCTGCCGCGCGACATCGACGCGCTGGTCGCGCTGCCGGGCATCGGCCGCAGCACCGCGGCGGCGATCCTCGCGCAGGCCTGGGGCGACCGGCACGCCATCCTCGACGGCAACGTCAAGCGGGTGCTCGCGCGCTACCACGGCGTCGCCGGCTGGCCGGGGGCGCCGGCGGTCGAACGATCGTTGTGGGCGTTCGCCGAAACCCACCTGCCTGACACGCGTCTGGCCGACTACACGCAGGCTCAGATGGACCTCGGTGCCACCCTGTGCACGCGCACCGCGCCGGCCTGCGTGCTGTGCCCGCTGCAGGCCGAATGCATCGCACGCATCGAGGGGCGCACGGCGGAGCTGCCCACCTCAAAACCCGGCAAGCCGCTGCCGCAACGTCATGCCTGCGTGCTGTGGCTGGAGGACGCCGACGGCCGCGTGTTGCTGCAGCAGCGCCCGCCGACCGGCATCTGGTCGTCACTCTGGACGCTGCCGCAAGCCGACGACGAAGTCGCTGCCCGCGCCTGGTTCAAACATCACTGCGACGGCGACTTCGCGCGCGGCATCGGCAAACCACCGATCTCCCACGTCTTCAGCCATTTCAAGCTGGAACTGCTGCCGCGCTATTGGCGCGATGTCGCCCTGCACCCGCAGGTCCGCGACAATGGCGACCTGCGCTGGGTCGCGCGGGCACAACTGGGCGCGCTTGGCATCCCCGCGCCCATTCGCCGCCTGCTCGAAGCCGGCGCCTGATTCCACCCCACTTTCGAGGTCCGCCATGCCCCGCGCCGTCTATTGCGAATACGAGAAACGCGAAACCGAGGGCCTCGATTTCGCACCCTGGCCCGGTCCTGCCGGCAAGCGCGTCTACGCACACATCGGCAAGGGCGCATGGTCGGCATGGCTCGCGCACCAGACCATGCTGATCAACGAGAACCGCCTGTCACCGATGAACCCCGCGCACCGCGAGTTCCTCGAAGCCGAGATGATCAAGTTCCTGTTCGGCGGCGACGCCGAGAAGCCGGCCGGCTACGTGCCGCCGGAGTCCTGAAGCCCGGCCCGGGTCGCGTCTTCCGCCCGCCTCAGCGCCGCGACGTCGACCGGTTGGATCGTCTGGATCCGGCACGGGATCCGGGTGCTCTGGTCCAGCACCACGACGTTGTCGAGCCCGGCGAACACGCTCCCGGTCTGGTCGCTCAGCGAGATCGCGCGCCCCACGTCCAGTCGCGGGCAGGCGCTAGCAAGCCGCAGCAGGTAGGCCTCGCTCGGCCGGGTCCACACGAGGAGCGCATCGTCGCCCACCGGCTCCCAGCTGTGCAGCGTGCCGTGGTAGTTGAACTTGTTGACCGGCTCGCCGGCATGGTCGAGGTAGAGCTGGTGCCGCTGTGTCTCCGACAGCGTCGGCCCGGAGGCGCAACCGGCCAGCATCATGATTGCCAGTACGACGGTTGCCAGAAGCGGAGATGGGCGCAGCGCAGCGCCGACGGTTTGGATCGTCATGACTCACTCCCGTTGGGTGGACGGTGGTGTGGTCCCCATGATGCGCTGGGCGGCAACACGACGGCGACGTTGCGGTGCACGTGATTCAGCGTCCAGCAGCTTGCCAGTTCCCCCCGCGCACCCGTATCATGCCGCTCCTCGCACGGCCCGACCGTGTAGTGGCCGGGTAGCTCAGTTGGTAGAGCAGGGGATTGAAAATCCCCGTGTCGGGGGTTCGATTCCCTCCCCGGCCACCATTTATCTGGTGGCACGAACGCAAGCCCTGCAAGGCATCCGCCGAGCGGGGTTTTCTGTTTTTGGGGCCAGGGCATCGCGCACCATTCGCCGTAGTATCCTCGGGCTTCCACTCGACGGGAGCGTGCGGCATGGCGGGCAGGACCTGGGGACGTTGGATCGCGGCGGTACTGGTGGTCGCGCTGGTTGGCGCCTGTGCAAGCGGTCCGGTGCGCCGGGTGTCCGACCCTTCGGCCCGCATCCAGCAGCTCACCGTGCGCGCCGACGGCAACTGGTCGGTGGACCTGCGGCTGGAGAACTTCAGCAGCATCCCGATGCGCTTCGACGCCGTCAGCCTCGGGCTGGAGGTCGATGGGCACGACGCCGGCACCCTCGCCGCCCAACCCGGCATCACGGTTGGTCCCGAATCGGCGGACGTCGCCGAAATCATCTTCGTCCCATCGGCTGCCGCGAAGTTCGCGGTGGCGCAGTCGCTGGCCGGGGGCACCAGCCTGTCCTATGCGCTTGACGGTTCGGTGACCGCCACGCCGGACGAGGAGAACCAGCGCGTGTTCAAGGACATTACCCGTCGCAGTGCCCTGAGCCCGGCCCCCGGATTGCCGGGTGTGATGCGCTGAGCAACCGCGCCGACAGACACCTTTCCACCGCCCGGTGGCTCTCACCGAGCGACAGACGACATCCAGTGAGGCATCGATGAGCAAGTACAAGGCTCCCCTGCGGGACATGCGGTTCGCACTCCACGACGTGCTCGGTCTCGAGCATGCCCTGCCCGCCCTCGGCCATGACGAAGTCGGCCGCGAACTGGTCGACGCCGTGCTCGAGGAAGCCGCCCGCTTCGCCGAGACGGTGCTTGCGCCGCTCAACGAGGTCGGCGACCGCGAGGGGTGCACCCACGACAAGGCCACCGGTGATGTCACCACGCCGAGCGGGTTCAAGGAGGCCTACGCGCAGTACGTCGACGCCGGGTGGCCGGGGCTGACGGCGCCGGCCGAATTCGGGGGCCAGGGGCTGCCCCACGTGACCGGATTCGTGCAGAAGGAAATGGTCGACAGCGCCAACCTGGCGTGGGGCAACTTCCCGCTGCTCGGACATGGCGCCACCGAGGCGCTGCGCCAGCACGGCGAAGATTGGCAGCGCGAGGTCTTCCTCAAGCCGCTGGTCGATGGCCGCTGGACCGGCACCATGTGCCTGACCGAGCCGCATTGCGGCACGGACCTGGGGCTGCTCAAGACCCGCGCCGAACCCGGCCCCGACGGCACCTACGCGATCACCGGCACCAAGATCTTCATCACTGCCGGCGAGCACGACATGGCGCCCAACATCATCCACCTGGTGCTGGCGCGCCTTCCGGACGCGCCGTCGGGAAGCCGCGGCATCTCGCTGTTCGTGGTGCCCAAGTTCAAGGTGGACCGGGAAGGCAACGTCGGCGCGCGCAATGCGGTGGTGTGCGGCTCGCTCGAGCACAAGATGGGCATCCATGGGTCGGCGACGTGCGTGATGAACTTCGACGGCGCCGAGGGCTACCTCGTCGGCCAGCCCCACAAGGGCATGTCACACATGTTCACCATGATGAATGCCGCGCGCCTGGCGGTCGGCCTGCAGGGACTGGGGCTTTCCGAGCGCGCGCTGCAGAACGCCCTCGCCTATTCGCGCGACCGGCTGCAGTCGCGCTCGCTGTCGGGGCCGAAGCTGCCGGAGAAGCCGGCGGACCCGATCATCGTCCACCCGGACGTGCGCCGGATGCTGCTGACCTGCAAGGCCCTTGTCGAGGGTGGCCGCGTGATGGCCTACCACGCCGGCCTGATGGTCGACACCGCCGAGGGCGCCAGCGACGCGGGCGAACGCGAGCGCGCCGAGGCGCTGGTCGAGTTCATGACCCCGATCATCAAGGCCTGCCTGACCGAGTGGGGCATCGAGTGCACCTACCACGCACTGCAATGCTTCGGCGGCCACGGCTACATCGCCGAGCACGGCATGGAGCAACTGGCCCGGGACGCGCGCATCACCACGCTCTATGAGGGCACCACCGGCATCCAGGCGCTGGACCTGGTGGGCCGCAAGATCCTCAAGCTGCAGGGCGCCGGCCTCAAGGCATTCGGCGCGATGATCGCCGGCTTCTGCCGCGAGCAGTCCGCCAACCCCGCCGTTGCCGGGCTGGTCGGCCCGCTGGCTGACAAGGCGCGCGAGTGGGAAGAACTGACCGTCTCCGTTGCCAAGGCGGCCGCGGCCAACCCGGAGGAGGTCGGCGCCGCGTCGTACGACTACCTGATGTATTCGGGCTACGTCACCCTCGCCTACTGGTGGGCGCGCAGCGTGGCCGCCGCCGAGGCGTCCGACCAGCCCGAAGCGTTCAAAGCCGGCAAGCGCGAGACCGCCCGGTTCTATTTCGAGCGTGTGCTGCCTCGCACGCTCGCGCATGCCGCAGCGATCCGCAGCGGCGCCGGGTCGCTCATGTCGCTGGACGCGGACCACTTCGACGGCTGAGCCCTAACCCCCTCAAAGGGGCAGACAATCCGTAACGGATCGGGTATATGCTCGGTCCCCGTGGAGAACGACAGAGCGCCGCTACGCCTCGTCAACTCCGGCCCCGCGGCGGGAAACATCCCGCCCGGACCGGAAGCCCCCGCGGTCGGCCCGCGTGGCGGCATCGAACGCCTCAATTCGGTCAGGTTGCTCGCACTGGACGCCCACGGGCGCGTGCTCGACTGGATGAACTGGCAGCAGGCCGCCTGCCTCTACGCACGCGATGCGGTCGCCTGGACACTCGGCGATCCCTGCCTGCAGGTCCATGGCGGCACCAACCGGCTCAGCGGCGAGCAGAGCCTGCTGGACCTGCACCCGATCGTCGCCGCGCGCGGCCATGCCCGGGCCCACGCGCTGGACCCGACACCGGCACTCACCAACACGGCACTGTTCGCCCGTGATGCCCACTTGTGCCTCTACTGCGGCCGCGAATGCCACCGGCCACAACTGACCCGCGACCACGTCCTGCCGGTCTCCAAGGGAGGCCGCGACGTCTGGGAGAACGTCGTCGCCGCGTGTTTCCACTGCAACTCGCGCAAGGGCAACCGCACCCCCCAACAGGCCGGGATGCCGTTGCTGGCGGTGCCCTACCGTCCCAGCTGGGTCGAACACCTGATCCTCTCCAACCGCAACATCCTGGCCGACCAGATGGCATTCCTGAAAAGCCACCTGCCGAAGAAGCACGCGCGCTCGGTCAACTGACCCGCCGCGGCCAATTGCGCCTCACCGTGCCGCCACGCGCCGGCTTTCGACGCTGGGCGCGCATTGACGCTCGCGGTCGCCTCCGCAACACTCCGGTCACCTGTATCAATGGATTCGACGATGTCCCTGACTTTCGGCCTGACCGGGATGGATCCGGCCACGGAAACCTCGCTGAAAGCAGCGTTCACCGAAGCCAACGCCCGCCTCGGTGGTAGCTGGCAGCTGCTGCCCGAGACCCAGGCCGACTACATCGTGGTCGACATGGACAGCATGTACGGTCCGATGAGCTGGCTGCGCCTGCATGCGGCCGGCAAGACCGTGATCGGCTTGACATCGGCACCGCGCACCCAGGCCGACCACCGCCTCGGGCAGCCCTTCGACGCCGGCTCGCTGGCGCAACTGCTGGCTGAGCTGGCGCCCGGCGTGGTGGCCGCCTCGCCCGCCGGCCTGACGCCGGCGCCCCAGCCGCAGGATCAGTTGCCGGAAGAACAGCCCTCGGTGGCAACCGCCGACGCCGAGCCGCCGTCGGTCGCCGCGACCGATGAAGTCGGTGCCGCGCCGCGCGAGCCGGCCAGCGTCGCCGTCGCCCAGGTAGTGCCGGCGGCCCCGACCGTGCAGCCGCACGTGCCGGCCGTCGAAATTGAACCCACGCGCCTGGCCGAATGGCTGGCATCGGGCCGCATCACGGGCAAGGTGCAGCTCGAGCGCGACGGCACCACGCTGCTGATCGACACCGACGCGCGCCGCTACCACGGCCCGTCAGCACTCAAGCCACTGGTTGCGCACGTCACCGGGCCGCTCGCTGCAGCCGACTTTGTCGCGACGCCCGACTGGGACGCCCGGGCCGCGGCGCATGGCGAATCGCAACCGCTCACCCGCCTGCTGTGGCTGGACGGGTTGCTGGCCGGCGGCGGCAAGCTGATGCCGGGCTTCGACCCGGACGCCCGCTACCAGATGCTCAAGTGGCCGCAGACCGAACGCGAGTACCCGAAGCATTTCCGCATCGCCACGGCGATGATGAAGGGGCCGGCGACGCTCTCGGAAATCGCCGCTGCCAGCGGTGTGCCGGAAGCCGACGTCACCGACTTCGTCAACGCAAGCCTCGCCACCGGCTTCGCCGATGTCGAGCGGCCGCCGGAACCCGAGCCCGAAGCACCGAAGTCGGGCCTGTTCGGCCGCCTGCGCGGCCGCTGAACCCCGGCGCCGGTCCGACCGGGTGAACCTTGCCCCACCTCCGGTGGGGCGGGACAATGGGCGACTGCCGTCCGACGCCGTATTGATGATCGATCCCCAACGCTACCCGCGCTTGTCGCGCATTTCGGTCCCGGCCGAGCTTCGCGCGTTTCCCGAAGAGGAATTGCCGGCGATCGCCGACGAGCTGCGCGCCTACCTGATCGAACAGGTCGCCCAGTCGGGCGGGCACTTCGGCGCCGGACTGGGCGTCATCGAGCTGACCGTTGCGCTGCACTGGCTGTACGAGACGCCGGTGGACCGCCTGGTCTGGGATGTCGGCCACCAGACGTACCCGCACAAGATCCTGACCGGTCGCCGCGACGCGATCCGCACGGTCAAGCAGAAGGACGGCGTGGCGCCGTTCCCCAAGCGGGAGGAATCGGAGTACGACACCTTCGGCGTCGGCCACAGCTCCACGAGCATTTCGGCCGCGCTGGGCATGGCGATCGCACTGCAGCGCGCCGGTGACGACCGCAAGGTGGTCGCCGTGATCGGCGACGGTGCGATCACCGGCGGCATGGCGTTCGAAGCACTGGCGCACGGCGGCGGCATGGGCGACGAGCCCGGCGGCGTCGAACCGAACCTGCTGGTGATCCTCAACGACAACCAGATGTCGATTTCCGAGAACGTCGGCGGCGTCACCCGGATGCTCGGGCGGCTGTCGGGTAGCCGCACGCTCAACGCACTACGCGAGGGCGGCAAGAAGCTGCTCGGCGACAAGCACGGCGCGCCGGCGCGCTTCGTCAAACGCTGGGAAGAACAGTGGAAGGGGATGTTCGTCCCGTCGACGTTCTTCGAGGAACTCGGCTTCCACTACACCGGCCCGATCGATGGCCACGACCTGCCGGCACTGCTGGGCGCGCTGAAGACCCTCAAGCACCTCAAGGGTCCTCAGCTGCTCCACATCATCACCACCAAGGGCAAGGGCTACGAGCTCGCCGAAGGCGACCAGATCGGCTACCACGCCGTCAGCCCGTTCGACCCCAGCCAGGGCATGGTCAGCAAGCCGGGCGCCAAGAAGCCCACTTATACCGACGTGTTCGGCGACTGGCTCTGCGACATGGCCGCCGCCGACCCGCAACTGCTCGCCATCACCCCGGCGATGCGCGAGGGCTCGGGGCTGGTCCGCTACAGTCGCGAGTACCCGGAGCGCTATTTCGACGTGGCCATCGCCGAGCAGCACGCCGTGACGCTTGCGGCTGGCATGGCCTGCGAGGGCGCCAAGCCGGTGGTGGCGATCTACTCGACCTTCCTCCAGCGCGGCTACGACCAGCTGGTGCACGACGTCGCGATCCAGAACCTGGACGTGCTGTTCGCGATCGACCGCGGCGGCGTGGTCGGGCCCGACGGCGCCACCCACGCCGGCAACCTCGACCTCAGCTACCTGCGCTGCGTCCCGAACATGGTGGTCATGGCGCCAGCCGACGAGGATGAGTGCCGCACGATGCTCTCCACCGGCTTCCGCTACGCCGGCCCGGCCGCCGTGCGGTACCCACGCGGCACCGGCCCGGGCGTGGCGCTGCGACCCGGGCTCGACACCTTGCCGATCGGCAAGGCCGAGGTGC
>NZ_JBJXHK010000016.1:0-44801 GCF_046638635.1 Lysobacter zhanggongensis | reverse complement strand
CGCGGCCAGCGCGAACAGCGGCTGTGCGAGGGTGCCGGCGAGGGCGCCGGCCCATCCGCCGATGCCGGCGAGCAGCGCCAGCACCGCGGCGACGGCACCAAGGCCGGCCAGCGGGGCGTGCTTCACGGGCAACTCAGGCATCGGTGCCCCAGTCCTCGGTCATCGGGTCCCCCGCGCCGTTGGGCGGCATCTGCAGGTGGAACCCGCGGGTCGCCAGGTTCTCGCGGACCGTCGCCGCATCGCCGCGGGCCAGCTTGCGGTCGGGCGTGACGTCAAGTTCCATGACGAACTGCAACCGGCCCAGCGCGTCGCGCACGGGCGCGGGCACGCGGTCGAAATCGTCGCGCGCGGCGAGGAACACGTAGGTGTCGTCCTTGCGGAGGCTCTTGTAGATATGCGCTTGCATGGGCGGCGGCCGGGGAAGCTGCGCGACGGGGGCTGGCGACAAGCATACCCGCAGCCCGCGGGGGCGCGAATCCACCGTTCAGCGCGGGTCGATGCCCGTCGTGCAAGCGCTTCAGTGATAGCCGGCGTCCGCCGCCACCTTGCCCTTGAACACGCTGTAGGACCACCACGTGTAACCCAGGATCGCCGGCAGCAGGAATACCAGCCCGGCCAGTACGAACCCCTGCGACGACGGCGGCGAGGCCGCATCCCAGATGGTCATGGCAGGCGGCACGATGTTGGGCCAGATACCCAGCACCAGCCCGGCGAAGCCAAGCGCGAAGAAGCACAGCGTGAGCACGAACGGGCGTGCGTCGCGCCCCTCGCGCATCGCTGCGCGCCACAGCGCGACCGCATTGGCGAGCACCAGCAGCGGCACCGGTGCGAGCCACCAGAAGTTCCCGTCCTCGAACCAGCGCGCCATGATCCGCGAGTCCAGGAACGGCAGCCATGCACTCACCAGTCCCATGAACGCGGCGACCACCAGCACCAGCGGCCGGGCCAGCACGCGCGCGACTTTCTGCAGTGGTCCTTCGGTCTTGAGGATCAGCCAGCCGGACCCGAGCAGCGCATAGCCGAACACCACCGCGATGCCGGTCAGCATCGAGAACGGGCTGAACCAGCCGAACGCGCCACCGAGGTACTGGCCGCCTTCCAGCGGCATTCCTTCGACCAGTGCGCCGAGGATGACGCCCTGCGCGAACGCGGCCAGCATCGAGCCCAGCGAGAACGCCGCGCCCCAGAACGGCTTGGCCCGCCGCGCCTTGAACCGGAATTCGAACGCAACGCCACGGAAGATCAACGCGATCAGCATCAGCAGCACCGGCAGGTACAGCGCCGACAACACCAGCGCGTACGCCTTCGGGAACGCCGCCAGCAAACCGGCACCACCCAGCACCAGCCAGGTCTCGTTGCCGTCCCAGATCGGCGCGGCGGTATTCATCATGTGGTCCAGCTGGCCCTCGTCCTCGGCGAACGGCGCCAGGATGCCGAGGCCGAGCACGAAGCCGTCCAGCAGCACGTACATCAGCACGCCAAAACCGATCACGCCGAACCAGATCACCGGCAACACCGTCTGCAAGTCCATCAGCGGGCCTCCCTGATCACGTCGGCATCGTCGCCGGTACCGGCGGGGCCGGGAGTGGCTTCGCCGTGCCGGTTGCCGACCGACAGCGGCCGCGCGGGCGTGCGCTCGCCTTCGTCATGTTGCGGTGCCGGCTCGTGCGGCAACGGCCCGCGCCGGATCAGCGCAAGCAGGTACCAGATGCCGGCACCGAAGATCACCGCGTAGGCGACCGCGTAAGTGATGAGCGAACCCAGGACCGCCGCCGCCTGGATGTTGGGGCTGACCGACTCGCTGGTACGGAGCAGGCCATAGACCACGTAGGGTTGCCGGCCGATCTCGACCACGTACCAGCCGGCCAGTAGCGCGACGAAGCCCGACGGCGCCATCAGGCGCCAGCCGTTGAGCAGCCACTTGGAGTCGTACAGCCACCGGCGACGCCAGGCCCAGGCCGAGGCCACCACCAGCGCCAGCATCGCCAGGCCGATCCCGACCATGATGCGGAAGCCCCAGAACACCGGTGCCACCGGCGGGCGCTCCGACGCCGGCACCGCACTCAGGGGCTCGATCGTGCCGTCCCAGCTGTGGGTCAGCACCAGGCTGCCCAGCCGCGGGACCTCGACCGCGTAGTCGTTGCGTTCCTCCGCCGCGTTGGGCCAGCCGAACAGCACCAGCGGCAAGCCGGCGCCGGCTTCTCCTTCCTCCCAGTGGCCCTCCATCGCCGCCAGCTTGGTCGGCTGGTGCTCGGCGACGTTGAGGCCGTGCAGGTCGCCCACGCCCACTTGCAGTGGCACCGCGATGATCGCGAACGCGACGGCCAGCCCCAGCATCCGCTTGCCGGCCGCGACGTGCTCGCCACGCCGCAGGTACCACGCCCCGACCCCGCCGATCACGAAGCAGGTGGTGATGAACGCGGCCAGCACCATGTGCGCGAGGCGGTACGGGAAAGACGGATTGAAGATGATTGCCCACCAGTCGACCGGCATGAACACGCCATCGACGATCTCGTGCCCTTGCGGTGTCTGCATCCAGCTGTTGGCCGAGATGATCCAGAACGTCGAGATCAACGTGCCCAGCGCGACCATGCAGGTGGCGAAGAAATGCAGCCGGTCGGAGACGCGCTTCCAGCCGAACAGCATCACCCCGAGGAAGGTCGCCTCCAGGAAGAACGCGGTCAGTACCTCGTAGGACAGCAGCGGCCCGAGGATGTTGCCGGCGCGCTCGCTCAGCACCGCCCAGTTGGTGCCGAACTGGAAACTCATGACGATGCCGCTGACCACGCCCATGCCGAACGAGATCGCGAAGATCTTGAGCCAGAAGAAGTAGAGGTCGCGCCAGAGGTCTTCGCGCGTGCGCAGCCAGCGGAATTCCAGGAATGCCAGCCAGCTCGCCAGGCCGATGGTGAAGGCCGGGAACAGGATGTGGAACGAGATCACGAAGCCGAACTGGACCCGTGAGAGGAACAGCGGCGAGAACCAGTCGGCATCCACGCATCGCACCTCCGCGGCACGCGGGGGTGCGCCGCGCAGGCCATTGTACGCACCGCCCCGTGACGCCCCAAGGCACGGCGGCCGGCGGAAGCGCGACGCCGGTCACCGTGGCCATGACCGCTGGCCGGTCCCACGCTTGCACGTCGCTGATACGCTTCGGCGACTTGTCCGTGGGACCCTTGCCGATGCTCCGCTTGCTGCCGTTGTCCGCCGCCCTGTTGTTGTCCGCCTCGCTGTTGCCGGGCCACGCGTCCGCCCAGGGCGTACCGCTCAACGACACGTCCACCGCCTCGACCCCGATCACGCTCGACCAGGCGATGGCCGACCCGGACTGGATCGGCCCGCCGGTGGAACGCGCGTGGTGGTCGTGGGACGGCACCCGCGCGCAGTACAACCTCAAGCGCGCCGGCGAGTCGATCCGCGACACCTGGGAAGTCGGAGTCGACGGCGGCGTGCCGGTGCGGGTGGACGGCCCGGCGCGCGCGCAGCTCGATGCCGCCGACCCGGCCTACGACGCCAGCCGCACGCGCATGGCCTTCGTGCGGAATGGCGACATCTTCGTGCGCGACCTGCGCAGCGGTGCACTGACCCAGGTGACCCGCAGCAACGACGCCGAGTCGCGCCCGCAGTGGAGCCGTGGCGGCAACCTCGTGTTCCGCGCCGGCAACGAGTGGTTCCAGTGGCACGCCGGCCTCGGCACCAGCCAGGCCGCGATCGTCAAGGCCGAGAAGGATCCGGCGGNAGCCGTGGCGGCAACCTCGTGTTCCGCGCCGGCAACGAGTGGTTCCAGTGGCACGCCGGCCTCGGCACCAGCCAGGCCGCGATCGTCAAGGCCGAGAAGGATCCGGCGGTCGAGCCGATGCCCGACGACCTGCGCGACCGCCAGCTGCGGCTGATCGAAACCCTCGCCACCGAGCGCGCCCGGCGCGAGGCCGCGCGCGAGCAGGAGCAGGCCTGGCGCGCCGTCGACCCGACCCGCGCGCCGCTGCCGGCCTACCTCGGCGACGGCCTGGAGATCGTCGACAGCGCACTTTCACCCGACGCGGCGTGGATGCTGGTGGTGACCGAGGCCAAGGGCGCCGATGAAGGCCAGGCCGGCAAGATGCCCAAGTACGTGACCGAGTCCGGTTACGAGGAGTTCGAGGAAGTGCGGGTGCGGGTCGGTCGCAACGCGCCGCTGCCGCATCGCCTGTGGCTGGTCGAGGTCGCCAGCGGCAAGGTCTCCGAGCTCGGGTTCGACGGCCTGCCCGGCATCGGCACGGACCCGCTCGCCACGATGCGCGAGAAGGCCGAGCTGCCCCCGCTGGAAGGCGACCGCCCGGTGCGCGTGGAAACCGACGGCGACGGCAGCGGCCCGGCGATCCATTGGCGCGACGACGGCCGCAGCGCCGCCGTGCTGCTGCGCGCGGTCGACAACAAGGACCGCTGGATCGCGACCGTGACCCCGGCGGCCGGGCAGGTCGACCAGGCTGCCCTGGCGACGCGCCATCGCCTCCACGACGACGCCTGGATCAACTGGAGCTTCAACGACTTCGGCTGGACCGGCGACGGTGCGCTGTGGCTGCTGTCGGAGCAGACCGGGCACTCGCATCTCTACATTGCCGATGGCGCGGGCGAGCCGCGCGCGCTGACCTCGGGCAACTGGGAGGCATCCTCGCCGGTGCTGGGCGCGGACGGCCGCACGTTCTTCTTCACCTGCAACCGCAACTGGCCGGGCGACTACGAAGTCTGCGCGGTCGACCGTGACGGTGGCGCCGTCCGCGAGGTGACCGCGCTCGACGGCGTGGAAAGCTTCGCACTCTCGCCTGACGGCTCCCGGCTGCTGGTGCGCCACTCCGACAGCTACCTGCCGACCCAGCTGGCCGTGGTCGACACGACCGGCGAGCGCACCGCCCAGCTGACCGACACCCGCAGCGCCGAGTTCAAGGCGCGCCAGTGGGTGCAGCCCGAGATCGTCCAGATTCCGTCCAGCGACGGCGCGGGCACGATCTGGGGCAAGTACTACGGGCCGGCCGACATGCAGCCCGGGCGCGAGTATCCGGTGGTGATGTTCGTGCATGGCGCCGGCTACCTGCAGAACGTGCATGACCGTTACCCGGTGTATTTCCGCGAGCAGATGTTCCACAACCTGCTGGTGCAGCAGGGCTACATCGTGCTCGACCTGGACTACCGCGCATCGGAAGGCTACGGGCGCGATTGGCGCACCGCGATCTACCGGCAGATGGGAACGCCGGAGCTGCAGGACTACCTCGACGGCCTGGCGTGGCTCGGCGCCAACCGGCAGGGCGACGTTGACCGCGCCGGCATCTACGGCGGCAGCTACGGTGGCTTCATGACCTTCATGGCGCTGTTCAAGGAGCCGGGCACGTTCAAGGCCGGCGCCGCGCTGCGCCCGGTGACGGACTGGTCGCAGTACAACCACGAGTACACGTCCAACATCCTCAACACGCCCGAGCTCGACCCCGAGGCGTACCTGCGCTCGTCGCCCATCGAGTTCGCCGAAGGCCTGCAGGACAACCTGCTGATCGCCCACGGCATGATCGACAACAACGTGTTCTACAAGGACTCGGTGATGCTCGCCCAGCGCCTGATCGAGCTGCGCAAGGACGACTGGGAGCTGGCCTCGTACCCGCTCGAACGCCACGGCTTCGTCCACCCCGACAGCTGGTACGACGAGTACCGGCGGATCTACGAGTTGTTCGAGGACAACCTGAAGTAGCCCGCCCGGCCCGGCCCCAGGTTTCCCCACCCGCGCCTGCACAACCCGTGTGCAGGCGCTTTTCTTTTGCACCGCGCAAGCCACCCCCGGTAGGAGCGACGTCAGTCGCGACCCGCCGTACGCCTGGCCAAGCCGCGCTCAACGCGTCCCGGCAATCAAATGGCCGCGAAAGCGCGTCGACCGCGCTGGAACCGGTTGTCAGTGGGGTCGCGACTCACGTCGCTCCTACGGGATCGTTTGCGCCGCTCGCCTAGAATGCGCGCATGACCGCGCACTCCCCCGATCCCGACTTCATCCGCGTCCGCGATTACCTCACCGGGCTGCAGGACCGCATCTGCACCGCGATAGAGCACGCCGACGGCCAGGCCCGCTTCGGCGAGGACGCCTGGACGCGTGCGCCCGCGGAGGCGGGCCCGGCCGGACTCGGCGGTGGCGGCCGGACCCGCATCCTGCGCGATGGCGCGGTGTTCGAGCAGGCCGGCATCGGCTTTTCCGACGTGTCCGGTACCAGGCTGCCGCCCTCGGCCACCGCCAACCGCCCCGAACTGGTCGGCGCCTCGTGGCGCGCGGTCGGCGTGTCGCTGGTGTTCCACCCGCGCAACCCGTACCTGCCGACCACCCACGCCAACGTCCGCCACTTCCGCGCCGAACGCGACGGCAAGACCGTCGCCTGGTGGTTCGGCGGCGGTTTCGACCTGACCCCGTTCTATCCGGTCGACGAGGACGTGATGCACTGGCACCGCACCGCGCGCGCGCTGTGCGAACCGTTCGGCGGCCAGGCGCGCTACGACGCGCACAAGCGCTGGTGCGACGAGTACTTCTTCCTCAAGCACCGCGGCGAGACCCGCGGCATTGGCGGGCTGTTCTTCGACGACCTGCAGGGCGATTTCGAGACCGACTTCGGTTACATGCGCGCCGTGGGCGATGGCTTCCTCGTCGCCTACCTGCCGATCGTGGAACGCCGCAAGGACACGCCATATGGCGAGCGCGAGCGCCAGTTCCAGCTGTACCGGCGTGGGCGCTACGTCGAGTTCAACCTGGTGCTCGACCGCGGCACCCACTTCGGCCTGCAGTCGGGCGGACGCACCGAGTCGATCCTGATGAGCCTGCCGCCGCTGGCGCGCTGGGAATACGGCTACCAGCCCGAGCCGGGCAGCCCCGAATCGCGCCTGGGCGACTACCTGCAGCCGCGGGAGTGGCTGGCCGAGCCGTAAGGCGCCGGTCTACGCCGGCCGGGTCGCCACCACGCGCCAGTTGTTGAATGGCGTGTTGCCGTACAGCGGGGTGAACTCCGACGACAGGCCGGCCGCGTCGAAACGTGCACGCAGCGCGTCGGCGTCGGGGTAGCGGCTGGGGCCGGCATTCATCCAGCCCAGCGCGCGAGAGAACACGTCCACCGCGCGGGTGACCCGCGCCCGCCCGCCGCCGTCTTCAAGCCCCGTGCGGATCACCAGCTTCGCGCCCGGCGTGAGCATCGCGATCGCGGCCTGCAGCGTGCGGTCCTGCGCCGCGGGCGGGATGAACTGCAGCACGTCCAGGATGGCCACGCTGCCGCGGTGGCCGAGCGTGTCGAATGCGAACGCGGGGTCGGCGAGGTCGACGTGCTCGAAGCGCGCCTGCGCCAGGGCGGCGCGTCCGGCCGCACGCCGGGCGCGGTCGATCTTGCCGGCGTCGTTGTCGACCCCGAGGTACGGCAGTGCGATCGCGTCGGCCCGCAGCGCATGCGCCAGCAAGCCCAGCCCGCAACCGAGGTCCAGCAGTGGCGCGGCCGTGCCACGCAGTGCGTCGCAGACGCCGGGGTACAGCGGGTCGCTGCCGAGCTTGGTGCGGCTGTAGTAGTAGTCCCAGCGGTTGCCCAGCGGATGGCCGGGGGCGAACGCGGCGGCGATCGCGCGTGCCGGCGCGGCGCCCATCGGTCGGGTGGCGGCCGTCACGGCGTGGCGAGCATTGCGCGTGCGACCGGCAACGCCTGCTGCGCCCACAACTCGTACATCGCGGCGGACGGATGCAGGCCATCGTCGACCACCATCGCGGCGTCGCCACCCTGCGCGCGGCTGCTGCCGGTGATGTCGACGAAGGCGACGCCGTGCTCGGCGCACAGCGCCGCGGCGATCGCGTTGTAGGCGTCCAGCTCGCGTCCGACGGTCGCCGGGTCGCGGCCACTGGCAGCGCAGAAGGGTGTCACCCCCCAGTCGGGAATGGACAGCACCAGCACCCGGTCGGCGCGCCCGTGCGCCAGCGCGATCGAGCGGCCCAGCAACTCGTGGAAGTCGCCGCGGTACTCGGCGGTGCTGCGCCCGCGGTACTGGTTGTTGACGCCGATCAGCAGCGAAACGAAGTCGTAGCGGCCGAGCGGCGGCTGCGCGGCGTCCATCGCGGTCGACAGCTCGTCCGTGGTCCACCCGGTGGTCGCCAGCGTGCGAGGGAACTCCAGCGGAATGCCTTCCTCGCGCAGTGCCAACGTCAGCCGCACCGGCCAGCGCTCGCCCGAGGCGACGCCTTCGCCGATCGTGTAGCTGTCGCCGAGGGCGAGGTAGGTGAGGGCGGCGGGATCGGTAGCCATGGACAACTCCGGTGGACGCGCGGTGCGTGGTCTGTCAGGCGACGGCGGTACGCGCGCCGGTGGAGGATTCGACGCGCCGCGCCAGCACCCGCTCGATGCGCGCGAACACCTCGCGCAGTTCGTCCGGCTGCGGCAGCAGGGTCACGCGGAAATGGTTGCGGTAGGGCACGTTGAAGCTCGAGCCGGGCACCACCAGCACCCCTTCGGTCTCCATCAGCTCGAGCGCGAACGCGTGGTCGTCGAAACCGTGGGCCGCCTCGCCGGTGACCGCCGGGAACGCGTACAGCGCGCCCGCCGGTGCGACCAGCGACAGATGCTCGCTGGCGGCAACGCTTTCCACCACCGCGCGGCGCGCCTCGTAAAGCCGCCCGCCGGGCGCGCACAGCGGCGCGATCGTGTCCTCGCCGTGCAGCGCGGCCTCGATCGCGAATTGCCCCGGCACGTTGGCGCACAGGCGCAGCGCGCCCAGCAGGTCCATCGCGTGGTGGAACTCGCCGCTGGCGATCGGGTCGCCCGACAGAACCGCCCAGCCCACCCGCCAGCCGCAGGCGCGATGCACCTTCGACAGGCCGCCGAACGACAGGCACGGAACGTCGCCGGCGAGCGGTGCCAGCGGCTCGAAGCCGGCGCCGTCATACAGGATCGAGTCGTAGATCTCGTCGGCCATCAGCAGCAGGCCGTGGCGCGCGGCGATCGCGACGATGCGCTCAAGGAGCTCGCGCGGGTAGGTCGCGCCGGTCGGGTTGTTCGGGTTGATGAGCACGATTGCCCGCGTGCGCGGGGTCACCAGTGCCTCGATCTCGTCCGGGTCGGGCAGGAAGCCATTGTCGGGGTGGCAGCGGTAGTACACCGGCCGGCCGTCGTTGAGGATCGTCGCGGCCGACCACAGCGGGTAGTCGGGCGATGGCAGCAGCACCTCGTCGCCCGGGTTCAGCAGCGCACGCAGCGACAGGTCGATCAGCTCGCTGACGCCGTTGCCGATGAATACCCGTTCGGCGCTGGCATGGGGCGTGCCGCGCTGGTGGTGGAACGTGGCAATGGCCTCGCGCGCGGCCGGCAGGCCCTGCTGGTGGGTGTAGGGGTCGGTGTCGGCGATGCGTCCGGCGATCGCCTGCTGCAGATGCTCGGGTGCACGGAAACCGAATGCGCCCGGATTGCCGATATTGAGCTTGATCAGGGTCCGTCCCTGGGCCTCCAGCTCGCGCGCCCGGCGGGCGAGCTCGCCGCGGATTTCGTAACGGACTTCGGACAGGCGGGCGCGGGTGGCGAGGGTCGGCGGCGACATCGGTGCAGGGGCGAATGGGGGAGCCGCCAGCCTAGCGGAAAAGCCCCGGCATCCGGACCCTCGCGCCGGGCCCCCGTAGGAGCGACGTAAGTCGCGATTCCGTACCCCCCAGGAAACGATGTACAGGTCGCGACTTACGTCGCTCCTACCTCCGGGGAGTGAATTCCCGACCGGGTATGAACGGGCGGCGCGCAACGGGCCGCACGGCCACGGCTAGAATCCGCCCCATGACTACGCCGCGCCCGGAAACATGACCCTTGAACTCGCCCTGCAGGCGATCGGCTGGCCGCTCGACGACGACGGCCAGCCCGCGGTCGCCGAATGGCGCGAAGCGCTGTTGCAGCACCCCGATGCCCGCCCGGTCCGGGTGATCGAGCAGCACCGCAGTGGCTATGTCGTCGCCGACGGCCCCGACACCGGGTTCACCGTGGAGTCGCTGCCCGAGTGGCAGCGCCCGCCGAGCTACAAGAAGGGAGGCATCCCGCCGGAGCAGCGCGCTGCGGTCGGCGACTGGGTGCTGATCGAGCCGGCGACCGGCAAGGACCAGATCGTCGCGTTGCTGCCGCGCCGCAGCGCGATCAAGCGCGGCGCCGCCGGTGAGCACTACCGCCAGCAGTTGATCGCCGCCAACGTCGACACCGTGTTCGTGGTCTGCGGCCTGGACGCCGACTTCAACCCGCGCCGGATCGAGCGCTACCTGCTGCTGGTGCAGGGCAGCGGAGCCGAGCCGGTGGTGGTGCTGACCAAGTCCGACCAGGTCGACGACGTGCCCGGCTCGCTCGCGGCGCTGGTGGAGCTGGCCGCGCAGGACATCGCGGTACGTGCGGTCAATGCGCGCGACCCCGACAGCGTCGCCGCGCTAAAGCCGTGGCTCAGGCCCGGCCGCACCGCGGTGCTGGTGGGCAGTTCCGGTGCCGGCAAGTCGACCCTGACCAATACGCTGCTCGGCATCGAACGGATGAAGACCGGCGAGGTGCGCGAGTCCGACGCGCGCGGGCGCCACACCACCACCCACCGCGCGTTGATTCCGCTGCCGACCGGTGCCTGCCTGATCGACACTCCGGGCATGCGCGAGCTCAAGCCCACCGGCGAGGAGGATGTCGCCGAGAACTTCAGCGACGTCGAGGCATTGGCGGCCGAGTGCCGCTTCCGCGACTGCCGGCACCTGAAAGAGCCGGGCTGCGCGGTGCGAGCGGCGATCGAGGGCGGCCGGCTCGACCCGCAACGCTTCGCCAACTACCTCAAGCTGGGTGACGAGGTGGCCGGCGCCGCCGACCGGCTTGCCCACCGTCGCGCGCAGAGCGTCGACAAGAAGGCGCCCGGAAAGCCGCCCACCGGCAAGCCCGACAACCGCAACGGAAAGCGCTGACAACCGTAACGGCAAACGCTGACAACGCATCGGTAGGAGCGGCTTCAGCCGCGATCGTGGAGTCGGCGCGGGCGGACGACCATCCGATCGCGGCTGAAGCCGCTCCTACAAACCAAGGCCACCCCACGCCCGCCCGGGGTAAGCTCCAGACGACGCGCACCCACGCAGAGCGAGCGCCCGCCGGATGACCCACGCGACCTTCCCGCCCGACGTCACCCACCATGCCGCGCTCGACGCGCGCATGGTGGAGGCGGCGCGCGACGTGCGGCTGCTGAACCTGGCCAGCTGGCCGGCCGGGATGGAGACCGACTTCGTCGCCGAGTACGCCCGCGGCGTGGTCCGCATGCCGGTCATCGAGTACCCGCGGCACGACTTTTCCGCGACCCGCTCCGAGCTCGCCGCTGTCGCCGCCGAGGCAGACCCCGAACACCCGCTCGGCCAGTACCTGATCGATGCCTGCCGCAGCTGGGACACCGCCGCCCAGCTGTGCGAACACCTCGGCACCGCGGCGGTTACCGACCTGTCCATCCAGCTGTACGGCAGCCCGTTCGATCCGCTGCCCGGCGACGGCCCGGACGCCCGCGTCGCGGCCCGCCACTTCCTGTCCATCGCCGACGAGTTCGACCGCGAGCTGCTGGCGCCGTCCGAGCACGTCACCATCTCCGCCACCGCGTTGCAGTTGCAGTTGCAGCGCGACCTCGACGACTACTTCGGCGAGCGGGTGATCGACGTCGAGCTCGATCCCGACCTGATCGCCAAGGCCGCCGCCGGTGCCACCCGCATCCGGCTGCGCACCACCGCATCGTTCAGCGACTACGACCGCGACCAGCTGCTGCAGCACGAGGCGTTCGTGCATTCGCTCAGCGCGCTCAACGGCCGCGAGCAGCCGGTGCTGGCCAGCCTGGCGCTGTCGTCGCCGCGCGCCACCGCCACCCAGGAAGGGCTGGCGACGTTTGCCGAGCAGATCACCGGCAGCATCGACATCAGTCGGATGAAGCGGCTGAGCCTGCGGATCGAAGCGGTGGCGATGGCGCTGGAGGGCGCCGACTTCATCGAGGTGTTCCGCTATTTCGTGGATGCCGGCCAGAGCCCCGAGGAGAGCTTTGCCTCGGCCCAGCGCGTATTCCGTGGTGTGCCGGTGACCGGCGGCGCGGCGTTCACCAAGGACGCGGTGTACCTGCGCGGCCTGATCGGCGTGCACACGTTCTTCCGCTGGGCGCTGCGCACGCGCCAGCTGCGCCTGTGCCGCTGGCTGTTCGCCGGCAAGATGACCCTGGCCGACGTGCAGCGCTTCGCCCCGCTGTTCGAGGCCGGCGTGCTGCTGCCGCCGCGCTGGATGCCGCGCTGGGTGGCCCGCGCCAACGGCCTGGCGGGAGTCCTGGCGTTTTCGCTGTTCGCCAACCAGATCCGGCTGGACGCGGTCGACGACAGCGGATTCTTCGACATCTGAGACCGAAAGGCCGACTGCCGTGCCGGCGCGTGCACCCCGCGGTGGCTAGAATCGCTGGTTCCTCCGGTCGCACCCCCAGGCAATGTCAGACACCGACTCCAAGCACGCCGACGATTTCCGCCAAGCCGCGCTCGACTACCACCGCCTGAGCCCGCCCGGAAAGATCAAGGTCACCGCGACCAAGCCGATGGTGACCCAGCGCGACCTCGCGCTGGCGTACTCGCCGGGCGTGGCGTTCGCGTGCGAGGAGATCGCCGCCGACCCGACCACGGCGTTCGACTACACCGCGCGCGGCAACCTGGTGGCGGTGGTGTCCAACGGCACCGCGGTCCTGGGGCTGGGCGACATCGGCCCGCTGGCGGGCAAGCCGGTGATGGAAGGCAAGGGCGTGCTGTTCCAGAAGTTCGCCGGCATCGACGTGTTCGACATCGAGATCGACGAGCGCGACCCCGACAAGCTGGTCGACATCATCGCGTCGCTGGAACCGACCTTCGGCGGCATCAACCTGGAAGACATCAAGGCGCCGGAGTGTTTCATCGTCGAGCGCAAGCTGCGCCAGCGCATGAACATCCCGGTGTTCCACGACGACCAGCACGGCACCGCGATCATCGTTGGCGCGGCCGTGCTCAACGCACTGGAAGTGGCCGGCAAGCAGATCGGCGACATCCGCCTGGCCACCACCGGTGCCGGCGCGGCCGGCATCGCCTGCCTGGACATGCTGGTCGCGCTGGGCGTGCGCAAGGAAAACATCATCGCGTTCGACCGCGACGGCGTGATCCACACGGGCCGCCCCAACCTCGACCCCGACAAGGCGCGCTACGCGTCCGACACCGACAAGCGCGAGCTGGCCGAGATCGTGGCGGGCGCCGATGTGTTCCTCGGGCTCTCGGCCGGCGGCATCCTCAAGCCGGAGATGGTCGCGACCATGGCCGAGCGGCCGATCATCCTGGCGCTCGCCAACCCGTACCCGGAAATCCTGCCCGAGGCGGCCAAGGCGGTCCGACCCGACGCGATCATCGCCACCGGGCGCTCGGACTACCCCAACCAGGTCAACAACGCGCTGTGCTTCCCGTACATCTTCCGCGGCGCGCTGGACGTGGGCGCGCGCGAGATCAACGAGGCGATGAAGCTGGCCTGCGTGCACGCGATCGCCCAGCTGGCGCGGATGGAGGCCGGTGACCTGGCCGCCGCATACGGCAGCGAGATCCCGACCTTTGGCGAGGAATACCTCATCCCGCGCCCGTTCGACCCGCGCCTGCTGGTGATGCTGGCGCCGGCGGTGGCGAAGGCGGCGATGGACTCGGGCATGGCGACCCGGCCGATCACCGACATGGCCGCCTACGAGGAAACCCTCGGCCAGTTCATCTACCGCACCGGCCTGCTGATGAAGCCGGTCTACGACCGCGCCCGCCATACCCGCAAGCGCGTGGTGTACGCCGAGGGCGAGGAGCACGTGGTGCTGCGCGCTGTGCAGACGGTGGTCGACGAAGGGCTGGCGTTCCCGGTCCTGATCGGCCGCCCGGAGGTCATCAACGCGCGCATCGAGAAGCTCGGCCTGCGCATGCGCGAGGGTGTCAACTTCGAACTGACCAACATCCATTCCGACCCGCGCTTCGACGAGTACTGGCAGCAGTACCACGCGCTGACCGAACGCCGCGGCGTCACCGTGGAGGCCGCCAAGAGCCTGCTGCGCTCGCGCCCGAGCCTGATCGCCGCGCTGATGGTGGAGCGGGGCGAGGCCGACGCGCTGATCTGCGGCGTGGTCGGGCGCTTCCACAAGAAGCTGGGCTACCTGCGCAGCGTGTTCGACTTCGACCGTGGCGTCACCGGCACGGCGGCGATGACCGGCGTGATCAACGACGCCGGCGCGTGGTTCTTCCTGGACACCCACGTGCAGCTGGACCCGACCGCCGAGCAGATCGCCGAAGCGACGATGCAGGCCACCTACCGGCTCAAGCTGTTCGGCGTGGAGCCCAAGGTGGCGCTGCTGTCGCACTCCAACTACGGCAGCCACGACAACCCGTCGGCGGCGAAGATGCGCAAGGTCCGCGAGATCCTCGCCCAGCGCGTGCCCAAGCTCGAGGTCGACGGCGAGATGATGGCCGACACCGCGTGGAGCGAAGCCCTGCGCAAGCGGATCTTCCCCAATACCACCCTGCGCGGCCGGCCCAACCTGTTCGTCCTGCCCAACCTGGACGCGGCCAACATCACCTACAACATGTTCCGCGTGGCGACCGACGGCGTGGCCATCGGCCCGATCCTGATGGGCCTGGACAAGCCAGCGCACATCCTGACCTCGGACTCGACCTCCCGCCGCATCGTCAACCTGACCGCCATCGCCGCCGTCGACGCCCAGATCCGCGCCGCCCGCGAGCGGTAACGCCGCATTACCTGTAGGAGCGGCTTCAGCCGCGATCCAACTAACGGCAACCTGTGCCGATTGAGGATCGCGGCTGAAGCCGCTCCTACAGACCTGGGCCGCATCAAACCCACACCGCATCCCAATACGGGTAATCCGCGACCCGCCGCACCAGCCCGGCGCGAACCGGATTCATCACCACGTACCGCGCGGCATCCACCAACTGCTCCTCCGCGCGCAACGCCCGGTCGTGGTAGGCGGGGGCCCAGACGGTCGGCCCTATGCCCGGGTGGGCCTGACGAAGCAGTCGCGCGCTGCGGCCCTTCAGTCGCCCGACGCAGGTCGGCAGCGAGTCGAAGCCACCCAGTTCCACCAGCCCATGCCAGTGGTCCGGCATCAACACCCAGGCGAGGAGCCGCGAGCGCTGCCACGCCGGCGTAGCCGACATCACCCGGCAGGCCTCTGCGGCGACCGCCCAGTCGGCGAAGGTCCGGGCCCGATCAACGGTGGCAAAGGTGATCAGGTAAACCTGGCCGGTGAGCGATTGGCGGCCGATGCGCAGGCGGGCGTGTCCCATCCGGCAAGCGTGGTTAACCACGCGCCCGCCAAACAGCGGGGATCCCCGCGTCTCCCCATCGGTCCAACCCCCACGCCGTTGTAGGAGCGGCTTCAGCCGCGATCAATTGGTCAAGCGCGGGCCGGCGGCCGTTTGATCGCGGCTGAAGCCGCTCCTACAGGATGGGCCCCCCATACGCCCCCGCATCCCCATTCCGCCAGCCGCGGCCAGCCCCGCCGCGACCCCCGCTGATAGAATCGAAGCAATCTCTCCACCCCCATTACGAGGCGCGGCCAAGGGGCCGCGAGGCGCATGACCACGACCTACGAAAGCCCGTTCACCGACCTGCTGCAGGACGATCCCGACCCCACCGAGACCCAGGAGTGGATCGAGTCGATCGAGGCGGTCATCGCGCGCGACGGCACCGACCGGGCGCACGCGCTGCTCGAGGGCATGGTCGAGGTCAGCCGACGCGCCGGGGCGCACCTGCCGTTTGCGCCTACCACCGAATACATCAACACCATCCCGCCGCACCTGGAGGCCAAGAGCCCGGGCGACGCGGCAATGGAGTGGAAGATCCGCTCGATCATCCGCTGGAACGCGATGGCGATGGTCGTGCGCGCCAACCGCAAGCCGGGCGACCTGGGCGGCCACATCGCCAGCTTCGCCTCGGGCGCCACGCTGTACGACGTCGGCTTCAACCACTTCTGGCGCGCCCCGTCCGAAGACCACCCGGGCGACCTGCTGTACATCCAGGGCCACAGCTCGCCGGGCATCTACGCCCGCTCGTTCCTTGAAGGCCGCATCAGCGAGGACCAGCTCGACTGCTTCCGCATGGAGACCGGCGGCAAGGGGCTGAGCAGCTACCCGCACCCGTGGCTGATGCCCGACTACTGGCAGACCCCGACCGTGTCGATGGGCCTGGGCCCGCTGGCGGCGATCTACCAGGCGCGCAACTGGAAGTACCTGGAAGGCCGCGGCCTGATGCCCAAGACCGACCGCAAGGTCTGGTGCTTCCTCGGCGACGGCGAGACCGACGAGCCCGAGAGCCTGGGCGCGATCTCCATCGCCGGCCGCGAGGGCCTGGACAACCTGATCTTCGTCATCAACTGCAACCTGCAGCGCCTGGACGGGCCGGTGCGCGGCAACGGCAAGATCATCCAGGAGCTGGAAGGCAACTTCCGCGGCGCCGGCTGGAACGTCATCAAGACCATCTGGGGTAGCTATTGGGATCCGCTGCTCGCCCGCGATACGTCCGGCAAGCTGCGCCAGCTGATGATGGAAACCGTCGACGGCGAGTACCAGAACTGCAAGGCGTTCGGCGGCAAGTACACCCGCGAGAACTTCTTCGGCAAGTACCCGGAGACCGCCAAGCTGGTCGCCAACATGAGCGACGAGGACGTGTGGCGCCTCAACCGCGGCGGCCACGACCCGCACAAGGTGTACGCCGCCTACCACCAGGCCGTGAACAACACCGGCATGCCCACCGTCATCCTGGCCAAGACGGTCAAGGGCTACGGCATGGGCCTGGCCGGCGAGTCGCTCAACCCGACCCACGGCACCAAGAAGATGGACGACGAGGCGGTGCGGGTGTTCCGCGACCGCTTCAACGTGCCGGTGACCGACGAGCAGCTGGCCGAGGGCAAGGTGCCGTTCTACCACCCCGGCGAAGACTCCGAGGAAGTGCAGTACATGAAGGAGCGCCGCGCCGCGCTCAACGGCTTCCTGCCGCAGCGCCGGCGCAAGTCGAGCGAGTCGCTTGCCGCGCCCAAGCTCGAGGTGTTCGAGCGCCTGCTCAAGTCCACCGGCGAGCGCGAGATCAGCACCACCATGGCGTTCGTGCAGGCGCTCAGCATCACCCTGCGCGACAAGCAGGTGGGCCCGCGCTGCGTGCCGATCGTCGCCGACGAGGCGCGCACGTTCGGCATGGAGGGCATGTTCCGCCAGCTGGGCATCTACTCGCCGCACGGCCAGAAGTACAAGCCGGTCGACCGTGACCAGCTGATGTACTACCGCGAAGACGTCGCCGGGCAGGTGCTGGAGGAAGGCATCACCGAGGCCGGCGCCTTCGCCAGCTGGATGGCCTGCGCCACCAGCTACAGCACCAACAACCTGCAGCTGCTGCCGTTCTACATCTACTACTCGATGTTCGGCTTCCAGCGCATCGGCGACTCCGCGTGGCAGGCCGCCGACATGCGTGCGCGCGGCTTCCTGCTGGGCGCCACCGCCGGCCGCACCACGCTCAACGGCGAGGGCCTGCAGCACGAAGACGGCCACAGCATGATGCAGGCCGGGCTGATCCCGAACGTGCGCAGCTACGACCCGACCTTCAGCTACGAGGTGGTCACCCTGCTGCAGCACGGTATGAAGCGCATGCTCGAGGACCAGGTCGACGAGTACTGGTACATCACCCTGATGAACGAGAACTACACCCACCCGGACATGCCCGAGGGCAGCGCGGAGGGGATCATCAAGGGCATGTACCTGCTGAAGGACGCCGGCAAGGCCAAGAAGGGCGAGCTGCGCGTGCAGCTGATGGGCAGCGGCACCATCCTGCGCGAGGTCATCGCAGCGGCCGAACTGCTGGAGAAGGATTTTGGCGTCACGGCCGACATCTGGTCCTGCCCGAGCTTCAACGAGCTGGCGCGTGACGGTGTGGACGCCGAGCGGTACAACCGCATGAACCCCGAGTCGAAGGCCCCGCGCAAGGCGTACATCACCAGCCTGCTGGAAGGCCGCCAAGGCCCGGCGATCGTCTCGACCGACTACATCCGCGCCTACCCCGAGCAGGTCCGCGCCTACGTGCCGATGCACTACACCGTGCTGGGCACCGACGGCTTCGGCCGCAGCGACACCCGGGCGAACCTGCGCAGCCACTTCGAGGTGGACCGGTACCACGTGGCGCATGCGGCGATTGCGGCGCTGGCGGCGGAAGGGAAGATGGCGGCGAAGGATGTGGCGCGGGCGATCAAGGAGTACAGGATCGATACGGATAAGCTGAATCCGATTTCGGTTTGAGTCTTGTAGATCTGGAAAAGGGCGGCTGATGCCGCCCTTTTCTGTTGTCCCGTCGAAATCGAACGTAAGCTTCTCTGCCAGTCGGCGGCTCACAGCCACCGGCTTGTGAGGGTCAAATGGGGGATGTCATGCGCGTCAGGGAAGCCACCATCGAGCAGGAGCTGATCGAAAAGCTCGGCGAACTCAAGTACACCCTGCGCCCGGACATCCGCGACCGCGCCGCGCTGGAAGCCAACTTCCGCCAGCACTTCCAGGCGTTGAACCGGGTCACCCTGACCGATGCCGAGTTTGCCCGCCTGCTGGACGAGATCGTCACCCCCGACGTCTTCGCCGCCGCCCACACCCTGCGCCACCGCAACGCCTTCACCCGCGACGACGGCACGCCGCTCAACTACACGCTGGTCAACATCAGCGACTGGTGCAAGAACACCTTCGAGGTCGCCAGCCAGCTGCGCATCAACACCGACTACAGCCACCACCGCTTCGACGTGGTGCTGCTGATCAACGGCGTGCCGGTGGTGCAGATCGAGCTGAAGACGCTCGGCATCAATCCTCGCCGGGCGATGGAGCAGATCGTCCAGTACAAGGCCGACGTCGGCAGCGGCTATGCGCGCACGCTCTTGTGCTTCATCCAGCTGTTCGTGGTCAGCAACCGCGACCACACCTACTACTTCGCCAACAACAACGCCCGCCACTTCGCCTTTGACGCCAGGGAGCAGTTCCTGCCGGTGTACGAATACGCCGCGCCGGACAACCGCAAGATCACCGGCCTGGACGCCTTTGCCGATGCATTCCTCGCCAAGTGCACGCTGGGCCACATGATCAGCCGCTACATGGTGCTGGTGCAGGGCGAGCAGAAGCTGTTGATGATGCGGCCGTACCAGATCTACGCGGTCAAGAACATCGTCGAGTGTATCGACAAAAATCTCGGCAACGGCTACGTCTGGCACACCACCGGCAGCGGCAAGACGCTGACCAGCTTCAAGGCCTCCACCCTGCTCAAGCACAACCCGGACATCGCCAAGTGCCTGTTCGTGGTCGACCGCAAGGACCTGGACCGGCAGACCCGCGAGGAATTCAACCGCTTCCAGCCCGGCTGCGTGGAGGAGAACACCAACACCGGCGCGCTGGTGCGGCGCATGCTGAGCGAGGATGCCGCCGACAAGGTGATCGTCTGCACCATCCAGAAGCTGGGCCTGGCGCTGGACGAATCCAGCACCCGCAACCGCGGCCGCGAGAAGCGCGGGTTGGCCAGCCATGCCGAACAGCTCGCCGCGCTGCGCGACAAGCGCATCGTCTTCATCTTCGACGAATGCCACCGCAGCCAGTTCGGCGACAACCACCAGGCCATCCGAGAGTTCTTCCCGAAGGCGCAGCTGTTCGGCTTCACCGGCACCCCGATCTTCGAGGCCAACGCCAGCTACAAGCGCATCGAAGGCGAAGAGCAGACCCTCAAGACCACGCAGGACCTGTTCCAGCAGTGCCTGCACGAATACACCATCACCCACGCCATCGAGGACAGGAACGTCCTGCGCTTCCACGTGGACTACTTCAAGCCCGACGGCACCCACCCGGTCAAACCGGGTGAAACCCTGGCCAAGCGCGCCGTGGTCGAGGCCATCCTGGCGCGCCACGACATCGCCACCTCTGACCGCAAGTTCAACGCCATCCTCGCCACGGCCAGCATCAACGACGCCATCGAATACCACGCGCTGTTCCAGACCGTGCAGGCGGAGAAACAGGCAGCCGACCCGGATTACCGGCCGCTCCGCGTGGCCGCGGTGTTTTCCCCGCCGGGCGATGTCAGCGCCGACGTGCGCCAGCTGCAGGAAGACCTGCCCAACGAGCTGGAAGACAACAGGCAGGACCCGGAAGGCAAGAAGGCCGCGCTGACCGCCATCATCGCCGACTACAACGCGCGCTTCGGCACCAACCACCGCATCGCCGAGTTCGACGCCTACTACCAGGACGTGCAGCAGCGCATCAAGAGCCAGCAGTTCGCCAACGCCGACCTGCCGGGCAAGGGCGCGGAAAAGCTCGACATCACCATCGTGGTGGACATGCTGCTCACCGGCTTCGACAGCAAGTACCTCAACACCCTGTACGTGGACAAGAACCTCAGGCACCACGGCCTGATCCAGGCGTTTTCCCGCACCAACCGCGTGCTCAACGATTCCAAGCCCTACGGGAACATCCTCGACTTCCGCGGCCAGCAGAAGGAAGTGGATGCCGCCATCGCGCTGTTCTCGGGCGTCAAGGCCGAGCAGGCGCGCACCATCTGGCTGGTGGACCCGGCGCCGGTGGTGATCGAAAAACTGAAGGACGCCCGCGACAGGCTCGCCACCTTCCTGCACTCGCAGGGCCTGACCGGCGAACCCGACGACATTCCCAACCTCAAGGGCGACGCCGCCCGGGCCGGCTTCGTCGAACACTTCAAGGAAGTGCAGAAGCTCAAGACCCAGCTCGACCAGTACACCGACCTCACCCCCGAGCAGGCGCAGCAGATCGAGCAGGTGCTGCCCACCGACGAGCACCGCGCCTTCCGCGGCGCGTACCTGGAAACCGCGCAGCGCCTGCGCGCCCAGCAGGGCAAGGGCAAGGACGCGGGCGGCGAGGAAAACGAAGTCGACCAGCTCGACTTCGAGTTCGTGCTGTTCGCCTCTGCCACCATCGACTACGACTACATCATGAAGCTGGCGGCGGACATCTCCATGCAGCCGGCCGGCAAGGCCAGCATGAGCCGCGAGGAGCTGGCCGGCCTGATCGCGGGTGACGCCAAGTTCATCGACGAGCGCGAGGACATCACCGAATACGTGCACAGCCTGAAGGCCGGCGCCGGCCTCGACGAGGCCGCCATCCGCGCCGGTTACGAGGCGTTCAAGAAGGACAAGGCCGCCCGCGCGCTGGCCGGGCTTGCCGAACGGCACGGTCTTGCGATGGAGGCACTCAGTGCCTTCGTCGAGGCCGTGCTGGCCCGCCGCATCTTCGACGGCGAAGCGCTCACCGACCTGCTCGGCCCGCTGGAACTGGGCTGGAAAGCCCGCGCGCAGAAGGAAGGCCAGCTGATGGCAGAGCTGGCACCGCTGCTGCGCAAGCGTGCCGCCGGGCGCGAGATTGCCGGGCTGAGGGCTTGGGAGGATGCGCGGTGATGGCGAAGCAGGGCGCGAAGACGGCGGTGCCGAGGTTGCGGTTTCCAGAGTTCGTTGGGAAGCCATTCCGCGAAGTTCATCTCAAGGATTTGACGTCTGAGAGCATCACTCGCAATGTCGATGGGCTTTCGACGAAATCGGTAATGGGAGTAACGAAGGCGGAAGGCATCGTCCCGATGGAGGAGCGGCTGATCGCGTCGGATATCGCACGATACAAGGTCGTTCAGAAGGATTGGTTTGCCTACAATCCCATGCGTCTCAATATCGGCTCGATCGCGCGATGGCAAGGCGACAGCGACATTCTCGTTAGCCCGGACTACGTTGTTTTCCAATGCTCGAAAGGCCTTGGTTCGGAGATCGCCCCCGCGTATCTGGATCACTTCAGGCAATCAGGCGCATGGGAGAAGTTCGTAACCGAGGGCGGCGACGGCAGTGTTCGCGTACGCATCTACTACAAGGATCTCGCTCGCCTCCAGGTGACACTACCTTCGCTCGCCGAGCAAAAAAAGATTGCCGACTGCCTGACGTCGCTGGACGAGGTGATTGCCGTGCAGGGGTGCAAGGTGGAGGCGTTGAAGGCGCACAAGCGCGGCCTGATGCAGCAGCTCTTCCCCCGCGAAGGCGAAACCCGCCCCCGCCTGCGCTTCCCCGAGTTCCGCGATGCGCCGGAGTGGAAGTGGACAACGCTGAATCGTGTTTGCGACATGCAAGCAGGCAAGTTCGTCTCGGCTTCGGAGATTTCCGATGAGCCGGGCGAGGGCACATATTCGTGCTACGGCGGCAACGGCCTGCGTGGATTTACGAAATCCTTCACTCACTCGGGCGTGTTTCCGCTCATTGGTCGGCAAGGGGCGCTCTGTGGAAATGTTCAATTTGCCAAGGGTGAGTTTCACGCCACAGAGCACGCGCTCGTGGCAACACCGCAGGCCGGCGTAAATGTCACGTGGCTCTACTACACGCTAGGGAAACTGGAATTGAACAAGTACGCTACGGGCCAAGCTCAACCTGGGTTGTCGGTAGATGTACTTAAGTCTGTCGAGTGTTCAGTTCCGGCGACGGAGACCGAGCAAAAACGCATCGCCGACTGCCTTAGCTCCCTCGACACCCGGATCACCGCCGAAGCAGACCTGCTCGCCACCCTCAAGACCCACAAGCAGGGCCTGATGCAGCAGCTGTTCCCCGCGCCGGAGGCGACTTGCGCATGAGCGGACTGATCCTCTACACCACCGAGGACGGCGCCAGCCGCATCCAGCTGCGTGCCGACGGGCAGACGGTGTGGCTGACGCAGGCGGAGATGGCGGAGCTGTTTGCCGCCACCAAGCAGAACATCTCCCTGCACTTGAAAAACATCTTTGAAGACAAGGAGTTGGACGTGGATTCAGTTGTCAAGGAATCCTTGACAACTGCCGCAGACGGCAAGGACTACCGCACCAGGCTGTACAACCTCGACGCCATCCTCGCCGTGGGCTATCGCGTGCGTTCGCCGCGCGGCGTGCAGTTCCGCCGCTGGGCCACCACTGCGCTGAAGGAATACCTCGTCAAGGGCTTCGTCATGGACGACGAGCGCCTGAAGAACCCGGACGGTCGCCCGGACCATTTCGACGAGATGCTGGCGCGCATCCGCGACATCCGCGCCTCGGAGAAGCGCTTCTACCAGAAGGTCCGCGACCTGTTCGCGCTGAGCATCGATTACGACAAGACCGACCGCGCCACCCAGACCTTCTTCGCCACCGTGCAGAATCTTTTGCTGTACGCGGTCACCGGCCACACTGCCGCCGAGCTGATCCTGGCCCGGGCCAACCCGGACGACCCGCACTTCGGCCTGCGCAGCTGGAGCGGCGGACGGGTGCGCAAGCACGACATCGTGGTGGCCAAGAACTACCTGACCGAGGACGAGATCGACACCCTCAACCGGCTGGTGGTGATCTTCCTGGAAACCGCCGAGCTGCGTGCCAAGCGCCGGCAGGACATCCCCATGCGCTTCTGGATGGACAACATCGGTCAGATCATCGCCAGCAACGGCTTTGCCCTGCTCGAAGGTCCCGGCACCGTCAGCCGCGAGCAGATGGAAGCGACCACCGGCGCGCGCTGGCTAGGCTTCGATGAACAGCGGAAGAAGGAAGAAGCGCGCGCGGCCGATGCTGCCGACGAGGCCGAGCTTGCAGCCTTGGAAAACCGGATCAAGCGGCGCAAGAAGCCATGAGCAACACCTTCGCCGATCTGCCTGAACTCGCACAGCATTTGCGTGCGCAGCTCGACACCAAGAAGTTCGTGCTGCTCTATGCCTACAACGGCACGGGCAAGACACGCCTGTCCACGGCTTTCAAGAACATCGGCAAGACAGTGGACGCCGATGGCGAGGTGACCGCGCGTGACACCTTGTACTTCAACGCCTTCACCGAGGACCTGTTCCAGTGGGACAACGACCTCGCCAACGACAGCCGGCGGGTGTTGAAGATCAACAGCGATTCCCGCTTCTTTGCCGGGCTCGCCGAGCTGGAGATGGACAACCGTATCCGGCCGTTGCTAAGCCGTTATGCGGACTTCGACTTCCGCATCGACACAGCTGCCTGGACGGTGAGCTTCTCCCGCGAGGAGACTCGAAACGGTGCGACGACCACGGTTGACGACATCAAGGTGTCGCGTGGCGAGGAGAACATCTTTATCTGGTGCTTCTTCCTGGCCATCGTGCAGCTGGTGCTGGACGGCGCTGAGGCGTACGCGTGGGTGAAGTACGTCTACATCGATGACCCGATCTCGTCGCTGGACGAGCACAACGCCATCGTAGTCGCCAACCACCTCGTGCAGCTTTACCGGGACATTGCGCGAAACGATTCCGGCGACATTGAAACGGATCGGATCAAGGTCTCGACCGTCATATCCACGCATCACCATTTGTTCTTCAATGTCTTGTACTACGAGCTGAAGAATGGCTTTGGCAACAAAGCAATGCACCATGTGCTCGCTTGCCCACGGGCAACCCGCCGCTACACGTTAGTCCAGCAGAAGGGTGACACGCCGGCGTTTCACCACGTCGCCGCATTGGTGGAGCTGGACAAGGTGGCGCGGGGAGACGACATCCACACTCATCATTTCAATATGCTGCGCGCCGTTCTGGAAAAGACGGCGTTGTTTCTTGGTTACACGCACTTCTCGGCGTGCATCAAGACGGGGCCGGACGATGCCGATGGTGTTCTGCATCAGCGCTTCGTCGACTTGCTGAGCCACGGTAAGTATTCGCTCTACGAGCCCGAAACGATGGGCGACGAGACAAAGCGATATTTCCGGACGATCGTGCGTCAATTCCTTGATCGCTACCCCTACAACAGGGCGCTCTTTCCTGCAGAGCCCATCGCAAACGAAGAGTCGGCAACATGACTGAGAACGACCAGAAGCAACTCGGCAAGACCCTGTGGGACATCGCCGACAAGCTGCGCGGCAGCATGAACGCGGACGATTTTCGCGACTACATGCTGTCCTTCCTGTTCCTGCGCTACCTGTCAGACAACTACGAGGCGGCCGCGAAGCGTGAGCTCGGCACGGACTACCCGAACCCGGATGCCATCGGCAATGGCGGCAGGACGCCGCTGTCGGTTTGGTATGCGCAGAACCCCGGTGACGTGACGCAGTTCGAGCAGCAGATGCGGCGCAAGGCGCATTACGTGATCGAGCCGCCGTATCTGTGGACAAACATTGTGCACCTGGCGCGGACACAGGACGGCGCGCTGCTGGATACGCTGCAGAAGGGCTTCAAGTACATCGAGGAACAGTCCTTCGAAAGTCATTTCCAGGGGTTGTTCTCCGAGATCAACCTGTCCTCGGACAAGCTGGGCCGAGACTACGCCGCACGCAACGCCAAGCTCGCGACCATCATTGGCCGCATTGCCGAAGGCCTGGCCGGGTTCTCCACGGACACCGACACGCTGGGCGATGCCTATGAGTACCTGATCGGTCAGTTCGCCGCGGGCAGCGGCAAAAAGGCCGGCGAGTTCTACACGCCGCAACAGGTCTCCAGCATCCTCTCCGCGATCGTCACGCTGGACAGCCAGGAGCCGTCATCGGGACCGCGCCGGTCACTGGGCAGCGTGTTCGACTTTGCCTGTGGGTCCGGCTCGCTGCTGCTCAACGTGCGACACCGCGTGAAGGAGGCGGGTGGGCAGATCGGCCGCATCGTGGGCCAGGAATCCAACATCACCACCTACAACTTGGCGCGCATGAACATGCTGCTGCACGGGGTAAAGGACACCGAATTCGAGATCCATCACGGCGACACGCTGGCCAACGACTGGGACTGGCTGCGCGAGACCAACCCGGCGAAGAAGCCGGCCTTCGACGCGGTGGTGGCCAATCCGCCCTTCAGCTACCGCTGGGAGCCGAAGGACGCGACCAAGGACGATCCGCGCTTTTCCAACCACGGCGTCGCGCCCAAGAGCGCCGCCGACTTCGCCTTCCTGCTGCACGGCCTGCATTACCTGAAGGATGACGGCGTAATGGCCATCATCCTGCCGCACGGCGTGCTGTTCCGCGGCGGCAAGGAGGCGAACATCCGTCGCAAGCTGCTGGATGACGGCCACATCGACACGGTGATTGGCCTGCCGGCCAACCTGTTCTATTCCACCGGCATCCCGGTCTGCATCCTGGTGCTGAAGAAGTGCAAGAAGCCCGACGACGTGCTGGTCATCAACGCCGCCGAGCATTTCACCAAGGGCAAGCGCCAGAACCACCTGTCCGACGAGGATATCGAGCGGATCATCGGCGCCTACCGCGACCGTACCGAGAACGAGCGCTTCTCGCGCCGGGTGCCGATGCAGGAGATCGTCGACAACGATTACAACCTCAATATCTCGCGCTACGTCAGCACGGCCGAGCCGGAGGAGGAGATCGACCTCGCCGGCGTGCACGGTGACCTGTTGAAGATCGAAAAGGAGTTGATCGAAGCGAAGGTTCGACACAACGCATTTCTGGTCGAACTGGGTCTGGCGCCCTTGCCCTGACTCGAGCGAGGTGCAAGGCAGCTTTCGATCAGCCGGGTAGACGGGCTACTCCGTATCCCGCCGCTTCGCATACCAGAGCGCCAAGTGCTGGCGCGAGGCCAGCATGCTGCGTCCGTGTCGAAGGAACCGGCCGAGCAGGCGCAGGTGTTCGCGGACCCCGAAGGTCCGCAGCTTGCGGTCGGAGGTGTGGACGGCTTCGCGCAGGATGGTGAAGGTGCCCTGGGCGGCGAGGGCGCGGCTCATGGCGACGTCTTCGCCGGCGTACCAGTGTTCGTCAAAGCCGCCGGCCCGGTCGAAGGCGTCGCGGGTGCAGAACAGGAAGCAGCCGGGGGCGATGCCGGTCCAGCGGAACACATGCATCACGCCCGCGGTGAAGACGCGCTCGTGCCAGCGCACGTTGCCGTCGAACCGCACGGCGCAGCCACCGCCCACGGCGCCGCGGTCCAGGGCCGCCATGGCGGCGGCGAGCACTGCGGTATCCACAAGGGTGTCCGCGTCCAGGAACAACAGCCGATCCCCGCGCGCCACGGCGGCGCCGGCGTTTCGCGTGGCCGCGATCTGCCGGTGCTCGACGCGCAACACCTGCGCGCCCCGTTCCGCCGCGATGTCGCCGGTGCGGTCGGTGGAGGCGTCGTCCACCACGATCACTTCGTGCGGCAGCTCAAGCGCTGTGGTCGCCCGTGCCAGCGCGTCGAGCGTGGCGCCGATCAGCGCGGCCTCGTCATGGGCGGGAATGATGATGGAGAGCATGGCCGCAGGATCGCACGTGGGGTGGTCAGCACTGCGGCAAGGTGGGGCTGATTCAAGGGCTTCCAAATGGGATCACTCACATCCCAAGCCGGTGGCGATGCCCTATAGGGCGAGTGGGTTCGCTACGCCGCCATCCGGTGCCCGTAATAAGGCCGCTGGCGGTCATCCAGGATCGCGTACTGCGCCGCCAGGTGCGCCGGGTCGGGGTTGAGCCAGGCGTCCAGGTGCTCGGGCTTGATCGGGATCACGCAGCGGTCGTGGCCGGCGGCGGCCACTTCGGGCGGCGGGTGGTCGGTGATGGCGGCGAACGACAGCAACTCCTCGCCATCCGGGCCGGTCCAGCGTGACCACAGGCACGCCACCAGCATGTCCTGCGGCGGGTCGGGCCGGAACTCCAGCACCACGGTCGATTCCTTCTCGCCGGGCTCCAGCGCCCGGCCTTCGGCGGCGTGGCGCGGCACGTGCTCGTGGAAGGCGGTCAGCACCGCGACGCCGTGGGTATGGCCGAACTGTTCCTTCCAGAAGCCTTCCAGGTTGTCGCGCCGGGCGTTGTAGGTGCCGGGGTACTTGCGGTCGTAATCGGCCGGCTTGCCGCAGGGGCGGCACTGGTAGCGCATCGGCCTGACCACGCGCTGGCCGCGCTCGGCCACCATCACCGGTGCGAAGTAGCCGGGGTAGATGCGTGCGTCGTCGTCGCCGGGCGGGCGCTTGAGTTCCGCCATCCGTGCCTGTGCCTTCGCGATCTTGCTGGTGGCGATGCGCTGGTCGTCGGCGGCCTTCTTGGTCGGTTTGGTTGCCAGCACGCGCTCTGCCTTGACCAGCCGCGCGCGCTGGGTGAAAAGCTCCTGCTCCAGCCGGGTGGCCTCGGCCGCGGCGTGCGCGTGGATCAGCGGGTGCAGCCGGGCGGCGGCCGGGTCGTCCAGGAACGCGGCGTCCAGCGCGCGCGGCACCTTGGCCTTGCCGTCCTGCTGGCGCAGCCAGTACAGCTGGAAGAAGTCCTCCAGGCTGACCGACGCGTCGTACTGGCGGACGAACTTGGCGTAGTCAGCGCGGATCCGGGCCGAGTAGCACATGGCGGCAATTCCATGGGTAGCGGAACTGGGAAGGTTAAGACGCCGAGGTATCACAGAGCGCGAATGGCATGAGCGGGCAGGCGTGCCCGGGGGCGGGCGTCCGATCTGCCGGCACTCGCGTTGGTCCAGGCCATCCACCTCCGAAACGGCAGGGTGAATGAAGCAGCAGGTGCACTACGTCGAACCGCCGACCACGTCCTGCGAAGGGCGATGTCGCGCTGCTGCGGTTGGCGCAACATTGTTCTCACCGGGCAGGGCAGGGATACTGCAGCCGCGACGCCCGATCTCAATGGAACGTGATGAACACGATACGAGCCGCTCTGACCCTCGGCATTGCGATGAGCTTCATGGCCAGCCCGGCGCAGGCCGACGATTGGCCCAGCCAGATGTCCCGGGTGCCGGTGCTGGCATGCGATTCCCCAGAGATCCAGGGTGTCGTCCGTGACTGGCTGGCGCGCGAGCCGGGCTTCGAGATCACGATGCAGACGACGCGATGGAACACGAACTGCTCGTGGCGGTCCAAGGATGGAAGCGAGCATCTGACGGTCAAGATCGTGCCCACGCTGAAAGGCAGCAGCGACAGCGAGGCGCGGCAGAGGTTCTACGAGATCCTGGAAGGAACCGGCGCGGTGCGCTCGGCAGATGCACGGGTGGCCTATCCGATCTGGACCCGTGACGAGAGCACTGCCAAGAGCAAGCGGCTCTCGGCCATGATCACGGTGCCCGGGTCGGAAGGGTTCAGCGCTCTTGCGGAAAGCGTGCAGGAGCCACCATTTGCGGGTCCGCAGATGAAGGACCTGAAGGACATGGCGGTCGAGTTGGACGCGCTCATTCCGCCGAAGGCGCTGCGCACGCCCGGCTCCGACCGCTGAGCCGGGGCCCGGCACTGCAAAGCAGGGTCGGGGTGCACTTTCGAGTACGTCGATATCGCGGCGTAGTACCGGTCGCCTAGACCGAACCGGAACCAGACTCCATGGAATTTGGCGTCGATGTCATTGTTCTGCTGATGGGGGTGGCCTTCATCGCCGGTGTCATCGATGCGATTGCCGGTGGCGGCGGGCTGCTCACCATCCCCGCGCTGATGGCCGTCGGCGTGCCGCCAGTGCAGGCGATCGCCACCAACAAACTGCAGAGCAGCTTCGGCACCGCCAGCGCGGTGGTCGCCTTTGCGCGCAAGGGGCGCATCGACTTCCGGCGGTTCGCGCGGCCGGCGATCGGCGCGTTCGTCGGTTCGGTGGTCGGCGCGTGGACGTTGCAGCGGATCGATCCCGCGTTCCTGGCCGGTTTGATCCCGGTGCTGCTGGTCCTGATGGTGATCTACTTCACCGTCGCGCCGAAGGCCTCCGAAGAGGACCGCCACAGCCGCTTCGGCACCGGTGCGCTGGTCGGCATCGCGACGGCGATTGGCTTCTACGACGGCTTCTTCGGCCCGGGCACCGGGTCGTTCCTGACCACCGCGCTGGTCGCGCTGTTCGGCATGGGGCTGGTCTCGGCCACGGCGCACACCAAGTTCCTCAACCTGGCCAGCAACATCGCCGCGCTGATCACGCTGGTGATCGGTGGCTACGTGTTGTGGGCGATCGGCCTGCTGATGGCGGTGGCGAGCATCGCCGGTGGCCAGGTGGGGGCACACCTGGCATTGCGCGTCGGTGGCCGGGTGATCCGGCCGCTGCTGGTGGTGATGGCGCTTGCGCTGACGGTCAAGCTGCTGGCCGACCCGGGCAACCCGCTGACGGCGTGGGTGATGGGCGCAGCCGCGTAGCCCACCGCGGCACCACATCACGCCGGCGAGAACAGGAACGCCAGCGCCGTGGCCAGCGCCACCACCGCGCCGTTGACCAGCAGGTGCGGCACCGGCGAGGTGCCCGAGCGTCGCAGGTCGCCGGCGCGGGTCGCCACGCGCCCCAGCGGCACCACCGCCACCAGCCACGGCACCCACGCCAGCGGCAGGATCAGCGCGAGCACCAGGACCATCGCCGCGATACCGACGACGTGCAGGTCCAGCGATTCCAGTAGACGTGTCATGCGGGGATTCTGACCCACATCCCGTCCGCACCATGCCTTCCGGCAGGCTGCGCCCGTCCCGACCCTGCGGCATGATCGGCGTTCCCGGGGGCCTGGCTCCCGTCCGACCACGGAGTGCCCATGCGCCGCGTTCTTGTCGTTTCCGCCCTGTCCCTGGCCCTGCTGGCCGCGTGCGCCAGCACTCCGCCGTCGTCACTCGAGACTGCGCCGGCCACCACCACCGCGCAGGCCGCCGCCACGTCCGAGGACGCGCGCATCAATGCGTGGTTCGAGCGCAAGTACGAGGAGCAACTGCAGTTCAGCCCGATCCAGATGACCTTCCTCGGCCGCAAGGACCGCTACTCCGAGCTCGACGACATGTCGCGCGAGGCCGGCAAGAAGCAGCTGGCCTGGATGGTGGCCGCGCTGGACGAGATGAAGTCGACCTTCGACTACGACGCGCTGGGCGACACCGCCAAGCTGTCGTGGGACCTGTTCGAGTACCAGGTGCAGAACGCGAAGGCCGCCGACCAGTTCACCGCGCACGGCTACCCGTTCGAGCAGATGGGCGGCATGCAGTCGCAGATGCCGACCTTCATGATCGGCTTCCACAAGGTTGACGACGAGTCCGACTACACCGCCTACATCGCGCGCCTGCGCGAGGTGCCGCGTGCGTTCGGCCAGCTGATGGACCACGTGCGCGATTCGGCCGAGCAGGGCATCCGCCCGCCGCGCTTCGCCCATGAAGGCGTGATCGAGCAGGGCACCAAGGTCGTCACCGGCGCGCCATTCACCGATGGCGCCGACAGCGCGCTGTGGGCCGACGCGCAGGCCAAGGCCGATGCGCTGGTCAAGGCCGGCAAGATCGACGCCGCCCGCGCCACCGAGCTGAAGGCCGAGGCCCGCGCCGCGCTGGTGGAGGCGGTCAAGCCGGCCTACGACGAGGTGCTGGCGTGGTTCAAGGCCGACCTGCCGAATGCGCTGGTCAATCCGTCGGGCGTGGGCACGACCCATCCCAACGGCAAGGCGTACTACGCGCAGCGCCTGGCCGCATCGACCACCACCAACCTCACCCCCGACCAGGTCCACCAGATCGGCCTGGACGAGGTGACCCGCATCCGCGGCGAGATGGAGGCGCTGAAGGACCGGGTCGGCTTCAAGGGTGATCTCAAGGCGTTCTTCCACTTCATCCGCACCGACCCGCAGTTCAAGTACCCCGACACCGGCGCCGGCCGCCAGGCCTACATCGACGACGCCACCGCGGCGATCGATACGATCAAGAAGCAGCTGCCGAACTACTTCGGCCTGCTGCCCAAGGCCGACCTGGTGGTCAAGCGGGTCGAGCCGTTCCGCGAGGTGGCCGGCGCGGCGCAGCACTACTACCCGAGCACGCCCGACGGCTCGCGCCCGGGCATCTACTACGCCCACCTGTCCGACATGAACGCGATGCCGAAGACCGAGCTGGAGGTCATCGCGTACCACGAGGGCCTGCCGGGCCACCACATGCAGATCGCCATCGCGCAGGAGCTGGAAGGCGTGCCGGAGTTCCGCAAGCAGGCCGGCTTCAGCGCGTACTCGGAAGGTTGGGGCCTGTACTCGGAATGGCTGGCGCGCGAGATGCCGGGCACCTACACGGACCCGTACTCCGAGTACGGCCGGCTGACCTCGGAGATGTGGCGCGCGATCCGGCTGGTGGTCGACACCGGCCTGCACGCCAAGGGCTGGACGCAGAAGCAGGCGGTCGACTACTTCGCCGCCAACAGCTCGATTCCGCTGGAAGCGGTCGAGGCCGAGGTGCGCCGTTACATCACCTGGCCGGGCCAGGCGACCAGCTACAAGATCGGCATGATCAAGATCCAGGAGCTGCGCGCGCGCGCCGAGAAGGAGCTGGGTGACGACTTCGACATCCGTGAGTTCCACGACGCCGTGCTCGGCGGCGGCGCCCTGCCGCTGACCCTGCTGGAGCGCAAGATCGACCAGTGGATCGCGGACGAAAAGAAGGCCTGATCCGCCTTCAGCAGAACCAGGAGGCCCGGGTGGAAGCCCGGGCCTTTTGCATGCGAGGCGCCGCCGGGTGCCACCGGAGCCCCAACCTCTGGGGGATGAACCGGGGTCGGGATAGGTATCTACTGCCCGGCAGGTCTCATCCCGGGACCGCCGCACCCATGGAGCCGCACATGCAAAAGCAATTGCCCCGGATCGCCGGCCTTGTCCTGGCGATGTCGATCTCCACCGCGCTTGCCCAGACCGCGCAGACGGCGCCGAGTGCTGCCGAGCGCGTCGCCGACGTCGAGCTGATTTCGCGCGATGCCCTGTTCGGCAACCCCGAGCGCGCGCTGGTGATGATCAGCCCAGACGGGAAGACCCTGAGCTGGATCGCGCCGGTCGACGGCGTCATGAACGTCTGGGTCGCCCCGGCCGACAACCCGGCTCAGGCGCGTGCGGTTACCGACGACGATGCCCGCGGCATCCGCCGCTACTTCTGGTCCTACCAGCCCGACACGCTGCTGTACCTGCGCGACACCGGCGGCGACGAGGACTTCCACCTCTACAGCGTCAACATCGCCACTGGCGAGGAGACCGACCTCACGCCGTTCCCGAAGACCACCGCGCAGGTGGTGGCGGCCAGCCACTCGCAGCCCGGCACGATCCTGGTCGGCATGAACGACCGCGACCCGGCCTGGCACGACCTGTACAAGGTCGACCTCGCCACCGGCGAGCGCACCCTGCTGGAGAAGAACGACGACAGGATCGGCAACTACCTCGTCGACGACAGCTACACCCTGCGCTACGCGACCCGCGCACGGCCCGACGGTGGCAGCGACATCCTGCAGCCCGACGGCCAGGGCGGCTGGAAAGTGCAGTCCGACATTCCGTTCGAGGACTCGCTCACCACCGCGCCGGCCGGCCTGACCACCGACGGCGACACCCTCTACATGCTCGACTCGCGCGGCCGCGACACCGCCGCGCTGTACGCGGTCGACGTCGCGAGCGGCGAGCGCACGCTGGTGCGTGAGGATGCGCGCGCCGACGTCGGCCAGTCGCTGACCCACCCGCGCACCGGCGAGGTGCAGGCGGTGTCGGTCAACTACCTGCGCGAGGAGTGGCAGGCGGTCGACCCCGCCATCAAGGCCGACCTGGAGAAGCTGCAGGCGATCGGGCCGGGCGAGATCGGCGTCAACAGCCGCACCCACGACGACAACACCTGGATCGTGACCTACGCGGCGGCCGAGGACCCGGTGTCGTACTACCGCTACGACCGCGGCGCCGGCGGCACGCTGACCAAGCTGTTCTCCGCGCGACCCGAGCTGGAAGGCAAGCCGCTGGTGCCGATGTGGCCGCAGGAGATCCGCTCGCGCGACGGCAAGACACTGGTCAGCTACCTGTCGCTGCCCAAGAGCGCCGATGCCGACAACGACGGCAAGGCCGATGCGCCGGTGCCGCTGGTGCTGTTCGTCCACGGCGGCCCGTGGGCGCGCGACAGCTACGGCTACAGCAGCTACGACCAGTGGCTGGCCAACCGCGGCTACGCCACGTTGTCGGTCAACTTCCGCGGCTCCACTGGCTTCGGCAAGGACTTCACCAACGCCGGCAACGGCGAGTGGGCCGGCAAGATGCACGACGACCTGATCGACGCGGTGCAATGGGCGGTCGATGCCGGCGTCACCACCGCCGACCAGGTCGCGATCATGGGCGGCAGCTACGGTGGCTACGCGACGTTGGCCGGGCTGACCTTTACTCCCGACGCGTTCGCGTGCGGCGTCGACATCGTCGGCCCCTCCAACCTCAACACCCTGCTGGGCACGGTCCCGCCGTACTGGGCCAGCTTCTACGAGCAGCTGACCAAACGCATGGGCGACCCGCGCACCGAGGAAGGCAAGGCGTGGCTCACCGAGCGTTCGCCGCTGACCCGGGCCGACCGGATCAGCAAGCCGCTGCTGATCGGCCAGGGCGCCAACGATCCGCGGGTCAAGCAGGACGAGTCCGACCAGATCGTCAAGGCAATGACCGCCAACGACATCCCGGTGACCTACGTGCTGTTCCCCGACGAAGGCCATGGCTTCGCGCGGCCGGAGAACAGCAAGGCGTTCAATGCGGTGGCCGAAGGCTTCCTGGCCCAGTGCCTCGGCGGCCGCGCACAGCCGATCGGCAGCGACTTCGAGGGCTCCAGCATCAGCGTGCCGACCGGCGCCGATGGCGTGCCGGGCCTGGCCGAAGCGCTGGACGAGCATGAGCAGGTGATCCGCAAGTAGGCCGACGCGGGATCGCCAACGGATCGCGGTCGCAAGCAAGGGCCGACCGTCGAGGTTCGACCGCTTTGCCAGACAAGGCCCGGGTGACGCCCGGGCTTTGTCGTTGCCGGCTACGGCACAGTCTTGCCGGCGGGGCGGATCCGGCCATCGCGCCGGGATGACACCCGCGCCGGGCACAATGCCCGCCCCGTCGCACCACGGAGTCCGCATGGCCGGCGCCACCCTGTTCACGCTTCTCGACGACATCGCCACCCTCCTCGACGACGTCGCCATCCTGACCAAGCTCGCCGCCAAGAAGACCGCCGGTGTCCTCGGCGACGACCTGGCGCTCAATGCCCAGCAGGTGACCGGGGTGAAGGCCTCGCGTGAGTTGCCGGTGGTGTGGGCGGTGGCCAAGGGGTCGTTCAAGAACAAGGCGATCCTGGTGCCGGCGGCGCTGGCCATCAGCGCCTGGCTGCCGGTGCTGATCACCCCGTTGATGATGATCGGCGGCACCTACCTGGTGTACGAGGGGATGGAAAAGCTGGCGCACCGCTTCCTGCACTCCAGGGAAGAGGACGCCCAGAAGCACGGCGAGCTGGTCAAGGCGGTCGCCGACGAGAAGGTCGACCTGGTCGCGTACGAGAAGGACAAGATCAAGGGCGCCATCCGCACCGATTTCATCCTCTCGGCGGAGATCATCGTGCTGTCGCTGGGGGTGGTGGAAGGCCGTCCCTTCCTGCAGCAGGCGCTGGTGCTGGTGGCCATCGCGCTGGCGATTACCGTCGGCGTGTACGGACTGGTCGCCGGCATCGTCAAGATGGACGATGCCGGCGTGCATTTGACCGAGAAGGGCGGCGCGCGCGCCGTGATTGGCCGGGCGCTGGTGTACAGCGCGCCCTGGTTGATGAAGTTCCTGTCCATCGCCGGCACCGCCGCGATGTTCCTGGTGGGCGGCGGCATCCTGGTCCACTCGATCCCGGCGCTGGCCCACTGGTTGGAAGGGTTGGTGCCCGAAGGGCTGGCCGGCACCCTGCTTGCGTCGCTGGGCAATGCGGTGGTCGGCATGGCGGTGGGGGCGCTGGTGGTCGCCATCGTCGCAGTGGTGCGCCGGATGCGCGGCGGCTCCACGCAGCCCGCGCACTGACGATCGGCCTGCCGTGGGGGCGGCAAGGTGACAAGTGCCCGTGCGAGCGGCGATGATCCGGTGCGGCCGGGCGCCATGGGGATGGCGCGCCGCACATCGACGGACTGACTGACAGGGGAAGGGGAATGAAGAAGTTTCTTGCGGCCGCAGGGCTGCTGGCAGTGCTGTGGACGGGCGGTACGGTGCAGGCGCAGGAAGGGGGCGCGCCGGCGGTCGAGTTCGACTGGCAGCGCGGGCCCTCGACCGGTGCCATCGGCAAGCGCGCGGCGATCCAGATCCCGGAGGGCTATGTCTTCCTCGATGCCGACGAGACGCGTCGCTACGTCGAGTGGACCGAGAACATCCCGTCCGGCGAGGAGTACCTGTTCGGGCCGACCACGGACGAGTGGGAGGCGTACTTTTCGTTCTACGACGAAGGCTACGTCAAGGACACCGAAGCACTCGATGCCGATGCGCTGCTCGCCACGCTGCGCGAAGGCCAGGAAGCCTCCAACGAGGAGCGCCGCAGCCGCGGCTGGCCGGAGCTGCATATCGACGGCTGGCAGGTGCCGCCGCGTTACAACGCCGAGACACGCGCGCTGGAATGGGCGACGCGGCTGACCGAGCCGGCGTCGGGCAACGTCACCATCAACTACAACACGCGCGTGCTGGGGCGGAAGGGCACGATGAGCGTGCAGGTGGTCGCACGGCCGGACAACTTCGAGACCGGCCTGGCCGAGTTCAAGTCGAGCATGGACGGCTTTGCCTACAACGCCGGCGAGCGCTACGCCGACTACGTTCCCGGCGACCGCGTTGCCGAGTACGGACTGGCCGCGCTGATCACCGGCGGCGCGGTCGCGGTGGCGGGCAAGAAGGGCTTCTTCGGCGCGATCGCGGCGTTCCTGGCGGCCAGCTGGAAACTCCTGCTGGCCGGTCTGGTTGGGCTGGGCGTCTGGCTCAAGTCGCTGTTCAAGAAGAAAGACCGCCGGTGATCCCGGCCGGCGAGCTGCTGCTGGTGGCGGGCGCGTTCGCGCTGTACGCGTTCGACGCCGGCCGGCTGCTGTATGCCGACGAGTTCATGCTGGAAGGCCGGGGCAACCGGTGGCGCGCACGCGATGGCGCCGCCGTGCTGGTTTCCGGCCGCCGCCCGCTGCTGCCCGACCTGCTGCGACCGTGGCGGGCGCTGCTGCCGGTTTCGGTCGAGCGGCTCGCTTGTGAGCGCGTGCCGCCCGGCAACGACACCCGGCATTTCCTCGCCGCGCTGCGACCGTTCGGGCGGCGCGCGACGGTGCTGCTGATGCTGTTCTTCCCCGGGTTGCCGCTGGTGCTCCGCACCTTCGGCACCGGTGCCGAGCTGCTGGCATGGATGGTGGCGGTGTATGCGGTGATCGGTTCGATCGCGTGGCGGTTGTGGCGGTACCGGCACGTGCTGGAACTGCCGGCGGCGGCGGTCACGTCGCTCGCGCTGGAGTGCGCGTTGTGTGCGCCGTTCGCGATCAATATCGTCCGCAAGCTGAGCGGGCGGATCAAGCGGGTCCGCTTGCACGATGCCCGGCGGGTGTTCGGCGAGGAAGGCCACCGCCGTCTGCGCCGGGCCGCGGCGCACCGCATCGACGACATGCTGTCCTACCTGCCGCCGGACGGCGCGACGGTCGGCCGCCTCGGCGAACAGCGGGCGCGCCTGCAGTTGGAGGCGGCCCCATGACCGGGACCGAGATCGTCGTGGTCATCGGCGGACTGGTGGTCGGCTACTGGATCGTTGCGGTCGTCCTGCCAATGCTCGGGCGCACCGATGACGAAGCTGGCAACCAGGATGCCGGCGCGTCGGAGGAAGCTGCCGACGCGCCCGGCCTCGACGCGGATACCGAAGGCGACGAGCCGACGGTCCGCCGGGAAATGTGAGTCAGGCGCGGGCGATGTGCCCGGCGTAGCAGCCCCGCGTGGCGTAGTGCGCCTGCAGGTACTCGACACGCGCGTCGGCCAGCAGGCGCCGGATCGCGGCTTCGCTCTCGCGGCCATCAACCAGTTCGGCATCGACCATCAGGTGCGCGCGGTCGAAGGCACGCAGCGAAAGCATGCGGCTGCGCATCACCTCGGGTACGACACCGACCCGGTCGTAGGCCTGCGTCGCGCCCTCGCGCACGAAGATCGCGTGGCTGGCGCGGTACGGCGTGTCGGCCGGCTGGTGCACGTGGTTGACCAGCAGCAGCGTCTCGCCCGGCTCGGCGTCGCGCATCCCGATGCGGTCCGGCAGGCGCGAGTCGGGTCCGGCGACCCAGCGTTGCGCGCCATGCCGGGCCAACGCTGCGTCGGACAGGCCGAACAGCGGCTCGAAGGGTTCAGGGGAGAGACCGGTAATGCGGTAGTCCATGTGCGTCGGTTCGCGTGGGTTGGGGTGTGACCACGGTATGCGCGGCGGGCCTGTGGTTCTCGCCGTTTCCGGACATGGCATCCGGCGGGTGACATTGAGTTCCGGCGGCGGGTCCCCATCCATCCAGGACCCCCGTCGTTGCAGGATCACGCCATGCCCGACTACCGCAAGGACCCCGACGCCATCGCCCGGCTGACGCCGGAGCAATTCCGCGTCACCCAGCAGAGTGGCACCGAACACCCCGGCACCGGCGAGTACCTCGCCAACAAGAAGCCCGGCATTTACGTCGACATCGTTTCGGGCGAGCCGCTGTTCGCCTCCAGCGACAAGTTCGAATCCGGCTGCGGCTGGCCGAGCTTCACCCGGCCGATCGAGCCGGCGCACGTCAACGAGATCCGCGACACCTCGCACGGGATGATCCGCACCGAGGTGCGCTCGACCCATGGCGACAGCCACCTCGGCCACGTGTTCCCGGACGGCCCGATGGATCGCGGCGGCTTGCGCTACTGCATCAACTCCGCGTCCCTGCGGTTCGTCCCGCGCGAAGAGATGGAAGCGCAGGGCTACGGCGCCTACCTCGACCAGGTGCAGGAGGGCGAGGGATGAACACCGAGCGCGCCGTGCTGGCCGGGGGATGCTTCTGGGGCATGCAGGACCTGATCCGCAAGCAGGAAGGCGTGGTGTCCACGCGCGTGGGGTACAGCGGCGGCGACGTGCCCAATGCGACCTACCGCAACCATGGCACCCACGCCGAAGCGATCGAGATCGTGTTCGACCCGCAGCGGACGAGTTTCCGCCGGTTGCTGGAGTTCTTCTTCCAGATCCACGACCCGACCACGCCGGACCGGCAAGGCAACGACCGCGGCATGTCCTACCGCTCGGCGATCTACTACACCTCGCCGGAGCAGCAGCGCATCGCCGAGGACACCATCGCCGACGTCGAGGCGTCCGGCCTGTGGCCGGGCAAGGTGGTTACCGAGCTCGCACCGGTCGGCGACTTCTGGGAGGCCGAGCCCGAGCACCAGGACTACCTCGAGCGTTACCCCGATGGGTACACCTGCCACTTCATCCGGCCCGACTGGGTACTGCCCGCGCGCAAGCGGGACTGAGCCTGTGGGCGGTTGCGTCAGGGTGTCGGTGGCGGCCCAGGCAGCAGGGTCAGCGTCTGGGTCGGCTTCACCGGCACCCGCCCCGGGTTGTCCGGCGCGGGCCGGTAGGAGAACGCACTGATCGCGTCCACCGCCCAGCCGGCGTAGGCGTTCGCTGGTTCAGCGGAGACCACGCGCGCGTCGTGCACCCGGCCGTTGGAATCGATCAGGTAGGTGACCGTGACCTTGTCCGCGTGCGGCCGCACTTCGCCCGACCGCAGCCGGGACTGGCCCATGGGGCGCATGATCGTGTCGTGGACCGGGGTCCAGTACTCCGTCACCTGCTCTCCGGTGATTTCGACCGGGGGTGCTTGCAGGACCGGTGCACTTGCGCAGCCGGCCAATGCCAGCACGGCCGCGGCGATGGCGGTACGGGTCAGACGCATGCGATGTCTCGCGAATGGCGGACCGGCAAGCCTACAAGATGCGTCGACGCCGATGGCATGCGCGATCGCTCAACCGGTTGCTGTGATGCACGCGACGACGTCGTCGGTGGTGACGACGATGCCGAACTCGGCATGCAGCGTCGCCAGGTGCGCACGATGGAGGTCGGCCGCCGGAACGGTACCGCCATCCGGGCCAGCCTGGTCGAAGCACGCGGTCGCATCACCGACGATGACGGTGCGGTAGCCGAGGTTCGCGGCCACGCGCGCGCTGGTCGACACGCACATGTCGGTGGTCATGCCGAACAGCACGACCTGCTGCACGCCCAGGCGACGCAGCTGCAGGTCCAGGTCGGTGCCGATGAACGCGGCGTTGACCGACTTGCTCACCAGTGGCTCGTCGTCGCGTGGTTCGAAGCCCGACCGCAACCCGTTGCCGGGCTGGCCTGGCTGGAACGGCGAGCCCGGCTGCACCGAGTCATGCCGCACGTGGATCAGCGGCCGGCCGGTGCCGCGCCACGCCGATAGCAGGCGCAGGCCGTTGGCTTCCATCGCCGGGTTGCTGCTGGCCTCCATGTCGAACGCCTGTTGCACGTCGATCGGAATCAATGCGGTGGGTACGTCCAGGACACGGGTCATCGGGATCAGTCGCGTTGGGTGGGCCGCCACGATGCGCGCGTGCGCGCGCCGGTCTCAACCCGGCAGAATGCCGGTGACGCCACCGCTCTGCCGGCCCATGAAGACCCTCGACGCCACCGACCGCAAGCTCATCGCATTGCTGCAGGACAACGCGCGGTTGTCGACGGTCGCCCTCGCGAAGGCGGTCGGGCTGTCGCGCAGCGCGGTGCAGGAGCGCGTGCACCGGCTCGAATCGGCCGGTGTCATCGCGCAGTACACCGTGCGCTTGGGCAGCGGCGGCGACCCGCTTCAGGCCTGGTTGCTGCTGCGTTACGCCGACGGCTTCAGCTGCGACGACGTGATGCCGCTGCTGGTCGAGCTGCCGGCGGTGCGGACCTGCCACAGCGTCGCCGGGGAGATCGACATGCTGGTGCTGGTGCAGGCCGACACGCCATCGATGCTGGCCGACCTGCGCGAGCGCATCGCGGCGTTCAAGGGCATCGATGACGTCACGACGATGCCCGTGCTGCGGGTGACCCTGGATCGCGGCGGGTAAGGCGGCGCCGCGCTAGCGGTCGCGACGGCGCTGCTCGCGGATCAGGGTCAGGCCGATCACCCGGCCGACCACCGCCGCGATGTAGCCCACGCCGGCGAACTGTTCGAGCATCACCAGTGCCCGGGCCTGTGCGCCGATCGGCAGGATGTCGCCGTTACCGGTCCCCGACAGCGTCGCGAAGCTCAGGAACAGCAGTTCGATCCAGCGGCGTGGCCGTTCGGGTTCGACCATGCCGGTGAAGCTGCCGGGGTAGAGCGCCTCGCACACCAGGAACGCGTAGGCGAAGCCCCACGCGAGCAGGGTGAACGTTGCGGCCGCGGCGAACAGCTCGTCGACGCTGACCCGGTGGTCGTCGAGCATGTAACGGATCAGCGCGGCGGCCGCGTAGAAGTACAGCGCCGACTCCAGCGCCGCCGAGCCGGCCACCAGGCCCGGGCGGTCGAGCGCGATCGCCGTCAGCGACAGCACGATCGCGGGGATCGCCAGCGCCCAGGCGACCCAGTTCACCGAGCGGCTGCTGCGCACCACCCAGACCGTGAGCGGCACCACCACCAGCGCAACCGCGCCGAACACCACCCGGCCGTCGCGCGTGGCATCCATGGCCGGGTACAGCAGCAGGCTGAGCAACTGCGCCGCCAGCAGCATCGCAGACGGGTGCGACGCGGCCAGGAGGAACAGGCGCCGGGGCGAGCGGATCAGCGGATGCAGTGGCATCGCGCAAGGATGCCGCATCCGGCGGCCACCCGCGCGGTAGGGTCGCGGTCAGCGTTGTGCGAGGGCGCGTGGCGGCTTGCAGGTCCGCTGTGGCGCCGGGTCGTCGGGCCCGACGCACAGGCGCACGTGGGCCAACCCCGTCACCTGCCGGCTGTCGCCACTGTCGAGCGCGAAACGCCGGAGCGGATGCTCGCCGCACTCGGCCGAAGGTTCGCAACCCCGCGGGTAGACGGTGTAATGGCAACGCCCGCTGGCACTGCGCACGCACTCGAAATGGCCCACGCCGGCCTGCACCACCGCACGGCTGTGGAGGATCTCGGCGCCCCCTTCGCGCAACTGGTGGACGAACGTGCCCGCGCCCAGGTCGACACCGGCCAGGGACAGCACGAAAGCGCACAACGCAAGCAACGTGTTCATGGATCACCTCGGGAAAGCGGATTCACATGTGCCGGAACAGCGCCATGAACGGCGCGCTGACGGCGAGGGTCTCGGGGCGCGACTTGAGCCGCACGGTGCCGCGGCCGCTGTCGTCGCGGACCACGCCGGCGACCGCGCGCAGGTTGACGATGGTCGAGCGGTGGATCTGCTTGAACGTGGTCGGGTCCAGCGCGGCCAGCAGGTCCTTGATCGGCGTGCGCAGCAGCGCCTCGCCGTCGGCGGTCACGACGGTGGTGTACTTGTTGTCGGCGCGGAAGTACGCGACCTCGTCGACCAGGATCAGGCGGGTCTCGCGGCCGGCGCTCGCGGTCAGCCAGGTCAGCGGCGGCGCGGCGTTGTCGTTGTGCTGGTTGATGCCGGCGTGCGCGCCCAGGCGCTCCAGCAGGCCGGCCAGCGCCGCGGCCTCGTTGTTGCCGGTGCGCGACTGCAGGCGCTCGACCGTGGCGGCCAGGCGCTCGGGCTTGATCGGCTTGAGCAGGTAGTCGACCGCGCCGCGCTCGAACGCATCCACCGCGTACTGGTCGTAGGCGGTGACGAACACGATCTGCGTCGCCGGGCTGGCCTCGACCGCGGCGGCGGCGACGTCCAGGCCGGTCAGACCGGGCATGCGGATGTCGAGGAAAGCGACGTCGGGACGGTGCCCGGCCAGCGCCTCGACCGCGCTGGCGCCGTCCTCGCATTCGGCCAGGACCTGCAGTTGCGGCCACGCGACGGCGAGCTGGTCGAGCAGGGCGCGCCGCAGCAGCGGTTCGTCCTCGGCGACGATGCAGGTGGGCAGGTGCTCAGACATGGGATGCCTCGCGCTCGTAGCGGGCCGGCACCGAGAGCGTGGCGGCGACACCGGTCGGGAAGTTGGCCACCACCGCCAGCGAGGCGGCGCCCCCGAACGCCAGCCGCAGGCGCTCGCGCACGTTCTTCAGGCCGATCCCGGTGCCGCTGGTCTTGGTGTTGAATCCGTCGCCGTCGTCGGCCACGGTCACCGCCACGTCGCCGTCGGTGGCGCGGGCGCGGATCCAGATGGTGCCGCCGCCGGTGCGCGGCTCCAGCCCGTGCTTGATCGCGTTCTCCACCAGCGTCTGCAGCATCATCGGCGGCAGCAGGGTGGCGCGCAGCGGCTCGGGCACGTCCACCTGCACGGCCAGCCGCGCACCCATCCGGATCTTGAGGATCTCCAGGTACGCGATCGCACGCTCGAGCTCCGCGCCCAGGGTCGACATGGATTCGTCGGCGCTGGGCAGCGAGCGGCGCAGGTACTGGATCAGGTGGCCGAGCATCTGGTCGGCGCGGGCCGGGTCGCTGCGGGTCAGCAACTGGGCGCTGGCCAGCGTGTTGTAGAGGAAGTGCGGCTCGACCTGCGCGTGCAGCAGGCTCAACCGGGCCACGGTGAGTTCCTTCTCGGTGGCGGTCTGCGCGGCGTCGGCCTTCTCGCCGCGGCGGCGCTCGGCGACCCGGCGGCTGATCGCGCGGGTGATCGCCTCGGCGTTCTCGTAGTTGGTTGCGTCGTCCACCAGGAACCAGTCACTCCACGCCGGGCTCTCGGGCTCGCAGATCAGGGTGACGCTGCCGCTGTCGTGGCTCGGGGTGACGGTGGCCAGGATCTGGTTGCGCGGGATGCCGAACCACCACAGCAAGGGGTTCCACCGGCCCATCGAATGCTCGCCGTAGGTCTTCGGACGTCCCACCCGGGCGCGCACCTGCAGGCTGTCGCGTGCACTCTCGACGTGTTCGATGCGCGGCAGTTCGCGGATGGCGGCGTCGAGCAGGTCGAACGCCTCGCCGGCCTCGAACGGGATCTCGATCTGGCGGCGCTGCCGATTGGCCAGGGTCGACTTGTCGATGCGCCCCGTGATCAGTCGGACCCGGCCCAGGTGCGACAGTGCGCCCGCCACCACCAGCGCCATCGTGATCATGCCCGCGAGCACGATCGGCCATTCGATCCAGCCGATCAGCGGCAGGTTGGACCACAGCGCGGCGACCAGGAAGATCGCCAGCATCCAGGCGATGGCAAGGCGCAGGACGAAGAAGGTGCTCTTGATCACGGGAATGGCCGATGGGAGTGATTGCGGCGGAGCATAGCGAGCAGGGACGCGCGGATGGCGGCCGGTGTGACGAACCGTGGGATGCGCCGACGAAGCGGAAGGTTGGCGGACGAATCACGCCGCCGCCGCGCGATTTGCTAGCTTCCGCGGACAGTCCATCGAAGGAACCGCCATGGCCGCCGCCACCCAGGAACTCGAATTGTTCGTCCGCGAAGCGCTCGGCCGTGGCGCCAGCCGCGAGGCGGTCGAAGCGGCGCTCGCCTCGGCCGGCTGGCCACCCGAGCAGGTGCGCAGCGTGCTCGCCGGCTACGCGGACATCGACTTCCCGGTGCCGGTGCCACGCCCGCAGCCGTACCTGTCACCGCGCGACGCGTTCCTCTACCTGCTGCTGTTCGCCGCGCTGTACCTGTCGGCCTGGCACCTGGGCAGCCTGCTGTTCGACCTGATCAACCATGCCTTCCCCGACGCGGCCGATGCGGCGTGGATGGTGGACGGGCGGATGCAGTCGATGCGCTGGTCGGTGGCGTCGCTCGTGATCGCGATGCCGGTCTTCCTGTTCGTGGCCCGGCTGCTGGCTCGCGAGGAGCGGGCCAATCCCGCGCGCCGGCTGTCGGCGGTGCGGCGCTGGCTGACTTACCTGACGCTGTTCGTGGCCGCGACGGTGCTGATCTGCGACCTGATCGCGCTGGTCTACAACGTGCTGGGTGGCGAGATCACGGTCCGGTTCCTGCTGAAGGTGCTGGTGGTCGGGGTGCTTGCCGGGACCGTGTTCGGCTACTACCTGGGTGACCTTCGGCGCGAGGAGCAGGTGCGTACGGGCGAGGCGGAGCAGCCGCAGTCCGCGCCCGCGCGACGGGCCGGCCCGGGCGGTCGCACGCTGGCGCTCGCCG
>NZ_JBJXHK010000015.1:0-46510 GCF_046638635.1 Lysobacter zhanggongensis | reverse complement strand
CGGCGGCCAGCGCGGCGCCCTGCGGGTGCTCGACGCATTGACCCACTGGTACACCGCGCCGCCGGCCGACGACGACGGCCTGGGCGTCGCGCTCGACCATGCACGCCGGCTCCTGCGGCCGGGTTCTCGGCTGGTCGTACTCGCCGAACCACAAAGCGTGGCCGAGCTCCCCGAACGTGCCTGGCCAGTGCTGGCTCAGCACCATGAAGTCTTGGTGCTGCTGATGACCGATCCCCTCGAGCTCGCACCGCCGGCGGCGGTGTTGCCGTTCTACAGCGGCGGCAAGCGGGTCGAGGTCGACCTTGAGCCTCAGGGCCAGCGCCAGCGCTGGCATGCCGAGTTCGCCGCTCCGGTGCAGCACCTGCTCGACTCGCTGCCATCGCGTGGAGTCCGCGCGATGGCGCTGTCGACCGATGCGCCCAGCGAATCATGGTTGCCGTTGCTCGGCCGGGCGCGACCGATGGTGGCGTGATGGCGGGCGCGGACCTCGTACTGCGCGATATCCACCAGATGCCGGCCCCTTCCTGGTGGCCGCCGGCACCGGGGTGGTGGCTGGTGATCGCGGCGGTCGTCATCGTCGTCGCGAGCTGCATCGCATGGGCACTGCGCCGTCGCCGGCGCCGGGCCACGATCGCCGAGGTGTTCGACCGGGCGGTGCGTTCAGCCGCGACACCGTCGGCCGAGGTCGCTGCGATGTCCGACCTGTTGCGGCGCGCGGCTCGTCGCCGTAATCCCGCGGCGGACCGGCTGCAGGGCGACGCGTGGCTTGCGTTCCTTGATGGCGGCTTGCCCCCACGGCCTCCTGGCACCTTCAGCAACGGCGCGGGACGACTGCTGCTGGAGGGCGGTTATCAACGCCAGGTGGATGCCGCTGAGGTGGCCGCGCTGCGACCGGTCGCGCGCGCGCTGTTCCTGCATTGGATGTCGGCCAAATGAGCGCGAGCGAGTGGCTGCAGCAGTTCGCCGCCGCGCTCCCGGGCGTGGACGGTTTCGCTTGGCCGTGGCTGCTGCTGGCGGTGCCGCTGCCCTGGCTCGCACGGTGGCTGTTGCCTGCGCGCCGCAGCACGGCCCCCGTGCTTGAGGTCCCGTTCGGCGACCGGCTGGGGCGGGTGACGGCAGACGCTTCCGCCCGTGCCACTGGCGGGATGCGGTGGTTGCCCTGGCTCGCCTGGGCGCTGCTGTGTGTGGCTGCGGCCCGCCCGCAGGTGCTGGGCGAGGCGGTGCAGCCCCCGCAGGCCGGGCGCGAACTGATGCTGGCGCTCGACCTGTCGGGGAGCATGAGTGAACCCGACATGCAGTTGGGTGGCCGTCCAGTCGATCGGCTCACTGCGGCCAAGGCCGTGCTCGCCGACTTCCTCGATCGCCGCGCCGGCGACCGGGTCGGCCTGCTGGTGTTCGGGCGGCGTGCCTACGTGCTCACGCCGCTGACCCTGGATCGCGAGACCGTCCGCCAACAACTGGTCGACAGCGTGGTCGGGTTGGCCGGACAGGAGACCGCGATTGGCGATGCGATCGGCCTTGCGGTGAAGCGCCTGAGGCAGCGCACCGACGTGGCCGCGACCGACGGCCAGCCCCGCGTGCTGGTGCTGCTGACCGATGGCGTCAATACGGCCGGGCTGCTTGATCCGCTGAAGGCGGCCGAACTCGCGGCCGACGCGGGTGTGCGCGTCCACACGATCGCGTTCGGCGGCGAGGGATCGATGTCGCTGTTCGGCTTCCAGCTGCCGATGCCCGGAGCCGGCGACGAGATCGACGAAACGACGTTGCGCCGCATCGCCGAGGCGACCGGCGGACGCTTCTTCCGGGCACGAGACACCGCCGAGCTGGCCGGCATCTATGCCGAGATCGACCGGCTCGAGCCGGTCGAGCGTCCTGGCGAGGCGGTCCGGCCCCGGATCGAGCGCTATGCGTGGCCACTCGGCGGCGCACTGGCGCTTGCGCTGCTGGCGTTCGTAAGGCCCCGATGGAGGCGCGCATGAACGCCTCCGGGCTCGCCGCGGACCTGGCGGCGCTTCACTTTCTCCGCCCGGCGTGGCTGTGGGCGTTGCTCGCGCTGCCGCTGCTGGCGATGTGGTGGCGGTCGCGCAGGCGGCGGGCAAGCATCTGGCGCGAGGCGGTCGACCCGCACCTCCTGCAGGCGCTGCTGGGCAAGACCGGCGGCCGTGCCCAGAGCGCTCCCGCGCTCATCGCCGCACTGGGCTGGACCCTCGCGGTGGTGGCACTGGCCGGCCCCAGCTGGCGCCAGGTCGAGCAACCGCTGTGGCAGAGCGCCTCGCCGCTGGTGATTGCGCTGGACCTGTCCGGCACCGTGATGGCCGCCGACGTGCCTCCCAGCCGGCTCGCCCAGGCGCGCGCCAAGGTGGCGACACTGCTGGCCGAACGCGATGGTGGCCAGGTTGGGCTGGTCGCGTTTGCCGACGATGCCTTCACCGTCGCGCCGCTCACGCCGGATGCCGCCAACGTCGCGCTGTTCCTCGATGCGCTGCATCCGGGCGTGATGCCGGTGGACGGCCAGCGGCTGGATCGTGCGATCGCTTGGTCGACGGGGCTGTTGCGCCAGGCTGGCTTCGACAGCGGAGACATCCTGGTGCTGACCGACGACGCAGATGCAGCCGCGCGTGACGCGGCGGCCAACGCAGCGGCGCAGGGGTACCGCGTGTCGGCCCTCGGTGTGGGCAGCACCGCCGGTGCCCCCTACCGGCTTGCAAGCGGTGGGTTTGCCACGGTGCGGCTCGATCCCGGTTCGCTGCGGGAGTTGGCAGCGGCCGGTGGTGGCCGCTACGCGACGATCACCAGCGACCTCGGTGACCTGGATGCGCTCGGCGTACTCGAACCGCGCTCCGGCGATGGTACCCACCAGCCCGGGGAGCGCGGACGCAGCTGGCAGGACGGCGGATTCTGGCTGTTGCCGCCGCTGATGCTGCTGGCGTTGCTCGCGTTCCGCCGCGGCGCGCCGGCGGTGATGCTCGTGCTGGTGCTGTGGTGGCCGGGACGGGTGGCGGCCAGCGACCTCTGGCAACGGCCCGACCAGCGTGCCTACCAGCAGATGCAGCAAGCCGCCGAGGCGTACCGGAATGGCGACTTCGACGATGCGGCCGAGCGTTACGCCCAGGTCGAGGGTGCGGACGCGGACTACAACCGTGGCAACGCACTCGCCAAGGCGGGCCATTACCCGCAGGCGATCGAGGCCTACGAGGAGGCGCTTCGCCAGGATCCCGGCATGGAGGACGCCATCGCCAACAAGCGAGCGGTCGAGGCGGCGATGAACCGGCAACCCCCGCAAGGCCCCCAGTCCGGCCAGCAGGACGGGGACGACGACAGCCAGCAACCGGGTGACGGCCAGGGTTCGCCCGGNGGAGGACGCCATCGCCAACAAGCGAGCGGTCGAGGCGGCGATGAACCGGCAACCCCCGCAAGGCCCCCAGTCCGGCCAGCAGGACGGGGACGACGACAGCCAGCAACCGGGTGACGGCCAGGGTTCGCCCGGTGCGGGCCAGCCGTCGGGCGCGGGCGGGGACAGCGACGCGGACGACGGGGCGCCCCCGCCCGAAGGCCGGCGCGACGACGCCGGTGCCGACAAACCGTCCGAACGCGACAGCGACACCCCGCCCCCCGACGCCGAAGCCCAGTCGGCGGCCGATGAGGCGCAGCGCGAACAGATGCGAAAGGCCCTGCAGGACGCCACGCAGCCACCGGCAGAAGAGGGCGAAACCCCCGCCGAGGCGATCGAGACCCCGGAACAACGCGAGCGCCGCCTCGCCAATGAAGCCTGGTTGCGGCGCATTCCCGATGATCCCGGCGGGCTGCTGCGCGAGAAGTTCCGGCTCGAGCACCAGCGCCGGCAGATGCAACAAGGCTGGGAGCCCCGATGAAGCACGCATCCATTCCTTCGGCACATCGATACCGCGCCTGGTTGCAGGCCCTGTCGTTGCTCCTGCTGTGCATGGCCGCCAGCAGCGTACTGGCGCAGACCCGCGCATGGCTGGACCGCGACCGCATCGCCCTGGGTGAAACGGTAACCCTCAACATCGAGACCGACGGTTCGGCCACGCCGGACTACACGCCGCTGCAGTCCGCCTTCCAGATCAGTGGCCGCAGCAGCAGTCGGCAGGTTTCGCTCGGCAGCGGCGGCATGCAGACCCGCACCCTGCATGCGGTCGCCCTCAAGCCACGCAGCGACGGCGTCATCACCATCCCGGCGCTCACGGTCGGCACCGCCACCACCCCGCCGCTGTCGCTGGTGGTCACCCCATCCAGCGCCGCCGTGCCGGCGCGCGCGGGCGACGACGTGTTCATGGAGAGCGAGGCCGACGACCGCGACCCGTACGTGCAGCAGGCGGTGGGCTGGGTGGTCAGGTTGTACTCGGCCGTGCCGCTGGTCTCCGGCCAGCTGGACCAGGCGCAGCCGGACGGCGCTTCGCTGCGGCAGGTGGGCGACGACGCCCAGTACACCCGCGAGATCGACGGCCGGCGCTACACCGTGATCGAACGCCGCTACCTGTTGATCCCCGAACGCAGCGGCACCCTGCAGATCCCCGGTGCGGTGTTCGAGGGCCGCGGGACGGTCGGCTTCTTCGATGACTTCCTCGGGCGCAGCGGGGAGCTGAGCGCACGGGCACAACCGCGGTTCCTGGAAGTGCGTCCGGTGCCTGACGACGCGGCGCAACCCTGGTTGCCGTTGCACGACCTGCAACTGCGCTACCAGTCCGTGCCACAGGACCTCAGCGTGGGCAGCGCGGCCACGCTGACCATCGAGGCGGTGGCCGACGGCGCCAGCGCCGCGCAGATGCCCGAACTGCAGCTGCCGCCGATCGATGGCGTGCAGGTCTTCGCCGAGCCCGTCCAGGCCGACGAGCGCTTCGTCGACGGCCGGCCGCGGGTGACCCTGACGCGGCGGTTCTCGCTGGTGCCTACGCGCGGCGGCGCCGTCACGATGGGCGGGTTCGGCATGGAATGGTGGGACGTCAATGCCGGCAAGGCACGGACTACGCGGCTGCCGGCGCTCGACTGGGAGGTGTCGGGTAGCGCGCCGGCGTCCACGATGCCGCCTTCGTCTGCGCCGGTGGCATCGGGCGGAGACCCGGTTGCGGCCACGGGCACGCCGCTTTCGACCGCCCGCGCCAATCTGCGCGAGCACCGCGCCTGGGTGCTGGCCGCGCTGGTGTTCGCCGCGCTGTGGTTGTTCACCCTGGTCTGGGCCGTGCAGCGGTCGCCGGCAGCACGGTCCACAGCAGCGACGCCGACACCCGCGCAGCCTCCCACCTCTACACGCCCCGATCTGAAAGCACTGCGCCAGGCACTCGACACGGGTGATTTCGCTGACGTCGCCGATCGGCTGCGTGGGCTCGCCCGCCCGCCCGCACGGGACGTGGCGCAGGTGCTGGAACGGCTCGCCGACCCCGCCCAACGCGAAGCGGTGGAGGCGATGGAGCGCGCGCGCTGGGCCGGGGGCGACGGTGTTGCGGCCCGCGCGCAACTGCGCGAGGCGTTCGCCCGCGGACCGCGCTGGCACGAAGCCCCGCCGCGGGAAACCGGTCCGCTGCCGCCCCTGTACCCACCGGACTGAGCCGGCGCCTGTTCATCCTGGGGCGGTCGGCCGGAGGGCCCGAACCGTCGATTCGGGTTTGTTAAGCTCGCCCGATTGTCGAGGGGAGCAGCAGATCCATGACCGAACCCAACACCGGCGCAACCGCGGCCGAACGCAAGATGCCGCTGCACTGGAAGATGGCGATCGGTTTCGGCGCCGGCCTGCTGGTCGGGCTCATCGCCCATTACGTGTCCGGCCCCGACGCAACCTGGGTGCAATGGCTGACCAGCTACGTGACCCAGCCGGCCGGCACGCTGTTCCTGCGGCTGATCTTCATGCTTGTCATCCCGCTGTTGTTCTCGGCGCTGGTGGTCGGCATCGCCGAGATGGGCGACGTCCGGTCGCTCGGAAGGGTGGGGTGGCGCACGCTGGCCTACACCGTGATCGTCTCGGGCATCGCGGTGGTGATCGGGCTGCTGCTGGTCAACTGGCTGGAGCCGGGCGTCGGGGTCGACCGCGCCGCGGCCGCGCAGATGCTGGCCGAAGGTTCCGACCGCGCCGCCGCGATCGTCGGTTCCAGCGCGAACCAGCCGCAGGGCATCAACATGCTGCTGTCGATCGTGCCCGACAACGTCGTCGCCGCCGCCGCCGACAACGCGATCCTCGCGGTGATGTTCTTCGCGCTGATGATCGGCATCGGCCTGGTGATGACCAGCAGTCCGGCGGCCGACACCCTGCAGCGCGGCATCGAGGGCCTGTTCGAGGTCTCGATGACCCTGATCGGGCTGGTCATCCGGCTCGCCCCGTACGCCGTGTTCTGCTTCATGTTCAACCTGGCCGCGCTGTTCGGCTGGGACCTGCTCGCGCGGCTCGGGGCGTACGTCGGCGTGGTGGTGCTGGCACTGGCCATCCACATGTTCGTGGTCTATTCGGCGGCGTTGAAGTTCGCCGGCGGCTACTCGCCGCTGAAGTTCTTCAAGGGCGTGCAGGAAGCCATGGTGATGGCGTTCTCCACCGCCTCTTCCAATGCGACCCTGCCGACCGCGCTGCGCGTGGCCGACGAGCAGCTTGGCCTGCCACGCAAGGTCTCGCGGTTCGTGCTGACCGTCGGCGCCACGGCCAACCAGAACGGCACCGCGCTGTTCGAGGGCGTGACCGTGCTGTTCCTGGCGCAGTTCTTCGGGGTCGACCTGAGCCTGGGCCAGCAGGTGACCGTGATGTTCGTCTGCATCCTCGGCGGGATCGGCACCGCCGGCGTGCCGGCCGGCTCGCTGCCGGTGGTGGCGCTGATCTGCGGGATGGTCGGGGTGCCGCCGGAAGGCATCGGCCTGATCCTGGGTGTCGACCGGTTCCTCGACATGTGCCGCACGACGCTCAACGTGACCGGCGACCTGGCCGCCGCGGCGGTGGTGTCGCGCGGCGAGATCGATCCGCCGGCGGAGCTGCTGGCCGATTGACGCTGCCGTGGTCCCGATGCCGTGGCCGGTTCGCCCCGCCGCGGGAGGGGCGGCGCGACACGGCCGGCAGGGGGTGGGACAATAGCGGGCTCCAGGCCGCCGCCGCTCCAGGTGCGCCCGCCGTCCACTTCCCCGAGCCCCGACCCCCCCATGCCGACGCCGACCCGCCGCGACCTCGCCAACGCCATCCGCTTCCTCGCCATCGATGCGGTGCAGGCGGCCAACTCCGGCCACCCGGGCATGCCGATGGGCATGGCCGACATCGCCGAGGTGCTCTGGAACGACTACCTGAGCCACAACCCGGCCAACCCGACCTGGTTCAACCGCGACCGCTTCGTGCTGTCCAACGGCCACGGCTCGATGCTGCAGTACGCGCTGTTGCACCTGGCCGGCTACGACCTGTCGATCGACGACCTGAAGAACTTCCGCCAGCTGGAGTCGAGGACCCCGGGCCACCCGGAGAACTTCATGACTCCCGGCGTGGAGACCACCACCGGCCCGCTCGGCCAGGGCTTCGCCAATGCGGTCGGCATGGCGCTTGCCGAAAAGCTGCTGGCACAACGCTTCAATCGTCCCGAACACGAAGTCGTCGACCATCGCACCTGGGTGTTCATGGGCGACGGCTGCCTGATGGAAGGCATCAGCCACGAAGCCGCTTCGCTGGCCGGCACCTGGGGGCTGAACAAGCTGGTCGCGTTCTGGGACGACAACCACATCAGCATCGACGGCGATACCGCCGGCTGGTTCACCGACGACACCCCCGCGCGCTTCGAAGCCTATGGCTGGAACGTGGTGCGCGGCGTCGACGGCCATGATGCCGATTCGATCAAGGCCGCGATCGAGGAGGCGCTGGCCTGCACCGACCGGCCGACCCTGGTCTGCTGCCGCACCACCATCGGCTATGGCTCGCCGAACAAGGCCGGCAAGGAATCCAGCCACGGCGCCCCACTGGGCCTGGAGGAAATCGCCGCCTGCCGCACCGGCCTGTGCTGGGAGCATGAACCGTTCCAGATCCCCCAGGCCATCTACGACGGCTGGCGCGTGGGCGATGTCGGCAGGGTCCGCGAGGACGAGTGGAACCGTGCGTTCGACAGGTACGCCGCCCGTTTCCCGGAGCTGGCGGCCGAACTGACCCGACGCAGCCACGCCGAACTGCCGGATGGCTTCGTCGCCGCGGCTGACGCCTACATCGCCAAGCTGCAGGCCGACGGCCCGGTAGTGGCCTCGCGCAAGGCGTCGCAGATGGCGATCGAGGCATTCGCGCCGCTGTTGCCCGAGCTGATTGGCGGCTCGGCCGACCTGGCCCACTCCAACCTGACCCTGTGGAAGGGCAGCAAGTCGGTCAACAGCACCGACCCGGACGCCAACTACGTCTATTACGGCGTGCGCGAGTTCGCCATGACCGCGATCAGCAACGGCCTGAACCTGCATGGCGGGTTCATCCCGTACGACGCGACCTTCCTGGTCTTCAGTGATTACGCGCGCAACGCGGTACGCATGAGCGCGCTGATGGGCGCGCATGCGATCCACGTCTACACCCACGACTCGATCGGCCTCGGCGAGGACGGCCCGACCCACCAGCCGATCGAGCACCTGGCGAGCCTGCGCTACATCCCGCATAACGACGTCTGGCGCCCGTGCGACGCGGTCGAGTCGGCGGTGTCGTGGCGTGCCGCGATCCAGCGCAAGGACGGCCCGAGCTGCCTGGTGTTCTCGCGCCAGAACCTGGACCACCAGCCGCGCAGCGAGCAACAGGTCGCCGACATCGCGCGCGGTGGTTACGTCTTGAAGGACTCGGCCGGTGCGCCGGAGACCATCCTGATCGCGACCGGCTCGGAAGTCGGCCTGGCGATGCAGGCCGCCGCGCAACTGGGCGACGGCGTGCGCGTGGTGTCGATGCCGTCGACGGACGTGTTCGACCGCCAGGACGCGGCCTACCGCGAGTCGGTGCTGCCAAGGGCGTGTCGCCGGCGCGTCGCGATCGAGGCTGGCGTGTCCGGCTTCTGGGGCAAGTACGTGGGGCTGGATGGTGCGGTGATCGGGATCGACGGCTTTGGCGCGAGTGCGCCGGCCAGCCAGCTCTTCCCGCACTTCGGTTTCACCGTCGAGGCCGTGGTCGAGGCGGCGCGCGCACTCGGCCAGGCAAGCGTCGGTTGATCAGGCAACCTGCCGGTCCAACGTGCTGATGAAGTCGCTGGCCGGCTGCGGCTTCTGGATGAAGTAGCCCTGCGCGCGGTCGCAGCCCATGCGGGTTAGCAGCTCCAGCGTGGGCTCGTCTTCAACGCCTTCGGCAAGCACGCCCATTCGCAGGTGGTGGCCAAGGTCGATGATCGACTGCACCAGTTGTTGCGAGCGCGGGTCGCGCTGCAGGTCGGTGACGAATGCCCGGTCGATTTTCAGCTCGGTCGCGGGGAACTGCTTCAGGTACGCCAGCGAGGAATACCCCGAGCCGAAGTCGTCGATCGAGATGTGGAAGCCTTCCCAGCGGAGCCGTTCCAGCAACCGCAGGCTCAACGCGGGGTCTTCCATGAGCGCGGTTTCGGTGACCTCCAGCGTGACCGCCTGTGGCGGGACGCCCCAGATCTCGAGCGACGACAGGATCTGCGGGACGATGTCGCGCTGGCCGAACACCCGCGGCGACAGGTTGAGCGACAGGCCCAGGTCGGGTGCGTGGCGGCGGGCCTGGGCGATGTGGCGCAGGCTCGAGTGCAGGCTCCATCGGGTGAGCTCGGTGATGAGCCCGGTGTCCTCGGCCAGAGGGATGAACTCGCAGGGCGGTATCGCCCCGCGCTCGGGGTCGTGCCAGCGGGCGAGTGATTCGGCGCCGAACAGCGTGCCGCTGTCCAGTTGAAGGATCGGTTGGAGGTGGACTTCGAGCCGGTTGCCGGTGATCGCGTCGCGCAGCAGCTCGTACGGGATCAGGGCGGTGTCGGTGCCGTCGGCGTACATCGCGCAGCGCTCCTGTCCGCGCAGCGCGACACCGTGGGCGATTTCGGCCCGGCGCAGCAGGGTTTCGGCATCGTCGCCATGGTCGGGTGCGACGCTGACGCCGATGGTCGCGGACGCCGGCATCTCGCGCTGGCCGAGCCGGACCGGCGACTGGAAGATCCGCAGCACCCGGTTGCCGGCAAGCAGCGCGTGGTTGCGATCGCGCAGGCGCGGCAGCAACACCGCGAACTCGCCGCCGTCGATCTGGTGGAGCTCGTCGCCGGGACGCAGCACCTCGCCGATCAGTTCGCGGACCGCGGCCGCCATGCGTTCGCTGGCGGCAAACCCGTGGGCAATCCGGAACTCGCGCAGGCGCTGCAGCCGCACCAGCATCACGCCGAATGGACCATCGTCCGCGCGGCGCTCCGCCAACAGTTGGCCCAGTCGCGCGAGCAGGTCTTCCCGCGTCACAGGAACAGCTCGGCCGGGTCGAGCCCGTGCGCGCCGACCGGCAGCGGGCGGGTGATGTTGACCTGCTGGGAGATCGGGATGCCCTCGGTCTGCCGCATCAGGTCCAGTGGGCTGAACTCGTCGCGCAGGCGCTTGTCCGCGTCGGTCAGCAGCATCACCCGCGGCCGCAGGCGACGGCTCGGGTTCTGGGTCATCACCACGGCGACCTCGCCGGTGCTGAGTTCCACCAGCGAACCGGTCGGGTAGACGCCGAGGCAGCCGGTGAACTGTTCGACCAGCTCTCCCTGGTACAGCCGGTCGCGTTCACGGTACAGCTCCTGCAGCGCCTGGTGCCGCGCCAGCGGCGCGGCGTGCGGACGCACGCTGGTCATCGCGTCGAAGCTGTCGATGATCGCCGCCATCCGGCCCGACAACGGGATCTGGTGGCCGACCAGCCGCCGCGGGTAGCCCGACCCGTTCCAGCGCTCATGGTGCGTCCGGATCATTTCCCGGACCTCGGCGGAATGGTCGTCGCCGCTCTCGTCGAGAATCCGGCTGGCGAGCTCGACATGGGTCCGGACCTCGCCCATCGCCCGGGCATCCATCGGCCCGTCGTGCGACAGCAGCGCGTCCGGCAGCTTTGCCTTGCCGACGTCGAGCAGCAGTCCGCCACTGGCGAGATCGACCAGCAGCGACTCGGGCAGCCCGAGGTGGCGACCGAACGCCGCGGCAAGCGCGCAGCAGTTGATCGCATGGCTGTAGGCGTAGCGACTGTGCTGTTGCAGGGTGTTCACCCAGAACAGGGTGTCAGCATTGCGCAGCACGCTCCGCACGATCGGCTCGGCGGCCGCCCGGACGTCGGCGACGGCCAACTTCTGGCCGGCTTCCACGTCTTCCAGGATGCGGGCGGCCAGCCGGGTGGCGGTGGCGTGCGCCTCGCGCGCACCGGGAAGCTCGGCGTCGAAGTCGACCTGGTCCGTATATCGCTTGCCACCGAGCAGCTCGTCGCCGGCGAGTTTCGGCGGCGGGCGCCGCGAGACCTGCGCATCCGGCGGTGCCAGGCCGCGCTCCACGTCGATCCACACCGTGCCGCAGTGCGCGCGCAGCCAGGCGACCTGGTCGTGCGCCTCCACCAGGAACCCCTGTAGCGGAAAGGGCGCCTCCACCCACGGCCGGTCGAGCCGGCAGACGTACATGCCGGCCTGGACCTGGTCGGGACTGATTTTCAGCTCCTGCAACTTCATGGGCGGATGGGATCTGTAAATGGTCGCGGCATGGCCGATCGCGGCATTGCCGGTATGTCGACATTCGATAGCATGTCTACGCGGGCCGGTGCTACGCCCGGACGTTGGCCGACAGCTGATCGCCTTGCGCGGCATGGCCGCGTGATGAAGCGCGCCGTCATGCCGGCACGTGCGACTGAAGGGCGACGCGGTTGCGCCCGGCGGCCTTGGCCAGGTAAAGCTGGCGGTCGGCCTCCGACAGCAGCGCGTACAGGTCGCGCCCGGCCCTGTGGCAGATGCCGATGCTGACCGTGAGCGAGAGCACGCGCTGCCGGAACGGGATCTCGAGCGCGGCGATGCTTCCGCACAGCGCCTGGAAGTACGCCACCGCTTCGTCTTCGTCCAGCCCACGCGCCAACACGCAGAACTCTTCGCCGCCGAAGCGGGCGACCACGTCGCCCTCACGCGCGTGCGCGCCGATCAGGTTGGCCACCGCCACCAGCGCGGCGTCACCGGCGTCATGGCCGTGGCTGTCGTTGATGTGCTTGAAGTGGTCGATATCAATCATCGCCATCGAGACCGGCTCGTCCCGGGAGGACGCCAGGGCGCGGCGACCGGCATCGAAGAAGTGGCGCCGGTTGGCCAGGCCGGTGAGGTAGTCGCGGGTGGCCAGGTCCTGCAGCGTGCCGATCAGCTCGAGGTTGTCGACGTTCTGCGAGATGCGGCACATGAACTCCTCGCGCGAGAAGGGTTTGCCGATGAAGTCGTTGGCGCCGTGCTTGAGGAAGCGTGCGATGCGCGGCGCCCCGCCGCCGGTGGCCGAGCCGACGATCGACAGGATGTCGCGCGGCCGGTTCTGCCGGGCACGGCGGGTGAACTCCACCCCGTCCATGTCGGGGAGGTCATGTTCGACCACCACCAGCCGGATCGTTGAATCGGTTGCAAGCGCCTCCAGGCCGTCGGTGCCGCTTCCCAGTTCGCGCACGCGGAAGCCGTAGAGCGCCAGCAGCGCGCTGGTTTCCGCCCGCGCCGGCCCGGGCGGCTCGACCACCAGCGCGGTGATCCCGCGGTTGCTGAGCACGCGCCGTACCAGCCACACCAGGTAGTCGATGGTGTCGGGCGCTTCCTTGAGCACGTAATCGATGATCGGCAGCTCGGCCATCTGCTCCCGGGTCGCTTCGTCGTACACGCCGGTGACCACCACGATCGGCAGTCCGTGTCCCACCAGCAGCCGGGCGATCCGCGACGGGTCCGCGTCGGGCAGTACCAGCCCGGTCAGCGCCAGGAAAAACGGTGGTCCGGCCTGCAGGGCCTCGCGTGCGGCCGCCAGCGAGGACACCGCCACGACCTCCAGTTGCAGGCGGTCGCGCAGTTCGGCCGCAAGCATGTTGGCGTACGCGCGCGAGTTCTCGACCAGCAGCACCCGCGGGCCGGCAGGTTCGCCCGGGTCCTGTACCGCGTGTGCTGGGGCGGGGAACGACGTCATCCGGATGGGTCGCGGGGAGGTGTCCGGTATATCGGCGGCATCCTCCCCACCTTGAGTGCGTCCGGCGTTACGGTCGGGGTTGACAGCAGGAATTACAGGTGTAATTTCAGCTTACGGTTACAGGTGTAAACGAATGCAGATCAGCGAAGCCGAATCGATCGTCATGGACGTCCTGTGGTCGCGCCATCCGTTGGCTGCCGACGACGTGGTCGCCGCGCTGGCAGAGGCGCGTGACTGGCAGGAACCGACCATCAAGACCCTGCTCAACCGGCTGTTGCGCAAGGGCGCGATCGCCGCTGAAAAGGACGGACGCCGCTATCTCTACACGCCGGTGCTGCGGCGCGAAGAGTGGCTGCTGGACGAGAGCGAAGGCCTGCTGGACCGGTTGTTTGGCGGACGCGTGGCGCCGCTGGTCGCGCATTTCAGCCAGCACCGCAAGCTCAGCCACTCCGATGTCGCCGAGCTGCGGCGCCTGCTAGAGGAGATCGACGATGGTTCCCGCTGACCTGCTGCAGGTGCTGGTGGAACTGGCGGTGGCCGGCGCGGTCGCCACCGCACTGGTGCTGCTGTTGCGGACACTGCTACGGCGATCGTTCGGCGCCGGGGTGGGTTATGCGACGTGGGCGCTGGTACCGGTTGCCCTGCTCGCGGTGCTGCTGCCGGCGGCGCCGGCACCCGCGCCGGTGGTCTCGATGGTGTTGGCGATCGGCAACGCCGTGCCGCAGGCGCTTGCATCCGGTGCCACGCCCCCCGACGGGCACGCGGTTGCCTGGCTGTTGCTGTGGGGCACTGGCGCAGCGGTTGCCGGCGGCGTGTTCGCCCTGCAGCAGCGCCGCTTCCATCGCGCGATCGGGCAGGTCCGGCCACGTGCCGACGGGCTGTTGCAGGCCGGGGCCCGGTGCGGCCTGCCGGCGACGGTGGGGCTGCTGCCGCCCCGCGTCGTCGTGCCGGCGGGGTTTGACCACGACTACACCGACGAGCAGCGGGTCCTGATGGTGGCGCACGAACGCAGCCACGTCCGCCATGGCGACCCGCTGGCCAATGCCGCCTTCGTCGCGGCGCGCTGCGTGTTCTGGTTCAACCCGCTGCTTCACCTGGCGGCCGGGCAGTTCCGCCACGACCAGGAACTGGCCTGCGACCAGCGCGTGATCGCGTGCCACCCGCATGCTCGCCGCGCCTACGGCGAGGCGATGTTCAAGGCGCAGTTGGCAGCCATCCCGCTGCCGCTGGGCTGCCACTGGGGCTACGGCCACCCACTCAAGGAGAGAATCGCGATGCTCAGGCAACCTGTTCCCACGTTCACCCGCCGGCTCGCTGGCGCCGCCGCAGTGGTGGCATTGACTCTGGTCACCGGCTACAGCGCATGGGCGGCCCAGCCGGCCAGCCAGCAACCCGTGCTGGTCGTTTCGCCGGACGGGGTGCTGCCGGTGCCCCCGCCCGCCCCGCCGGTTCCGCCTGCGCCCAATGCACCGCCAGCACCGCCAGCACCGGCCGCACCGACGATGGCACTGGCGCCTCCGCCGCCACCAGCGCCGAACGCGGCGCCGCCGCCCCCGCCGCCGCCGATGTCACCACTTCCGCCACCGGCCAACCGCATGCCGCCGCCGCGCTATCCCAAGAGCGCGGTCGAACAGGGCATCGACGGCACCGTGGTGCTGATCGTTTCCATCGACGAGCGCGGGCAGCCGCTGGATGTCGTGGTCGAGAAGTCCGAGCCGGCTGGCGTGTTCGACCAGGCCGCCATGGACGCCGCGATGCAATGGCGCTTCACACCCGAGATGAAGGGCGGCAGGAACGTGCCGGGTCGCGTTCGCGTTCCGATCCGGTTCGAAGCCGACGGGAAGGCGCCGGCGGCACAAGGCTGATTCCAGGCGGCCGGGCCGGCCGGTTATCAGCCGCCGAGCGTGCCGTTCAGCAGCGCCGCGAGGTTGGCTCCACCGCGGCGCAACTGGGCTTCGGCCACCGGGCGCCAGGCGCTCACGTAGCGATCGTCGATCAGCGCACCGGCCACGGGGTACAGGCCGGGGCGCACCACGATGTCGCACGACGCCTCGGCCCAGGCCGCGGCATCGGTGCCGACCGGTACTGCCAGCGGCAACGCGCGCAGCTGCGCCAGGTAGGTGGCATCGTCCAGGCCGGCGGTGTTGAGCAGGCCGCTGTCCCACAAACGATGGAGGTTGCTGCCCTTGCCGCCGGGGGTGCCGTCGGGCATGCGGACCTGGAGGTCGTTGCCGCCCTTGTCGTGGCCGTGGCCGGCGTGCATCGGCTGGTGCACGTCGCCGACGAAGTGCACGACGAACTTGAGCGCCTGCCGACGCGCCTCGAGGGGCTGGTCGCGATCGCCAAGGATCGCCGCCTGCGTGCGGATCGCCTCCACCACGCAATCGCCACCGGCACATGCGGTAGCGGCATCGTAGGCGCAACCGTCGCCGGCGATGTTGACGTAGTGCCACCGCGCGCTGCGCCGGCCGAGGTCGGGATCGTTGCCTCGCAGATCATCGGCCCAGTTGGCGATGCCGGGTAGGGTGGGGTCGGTTTCGCCTTCCAGCAGCGCGGTGATCTGTTCGCGCACCTGCGGGTCAAGCTCGTCCCACGCCAGCGCGGCCACCAGCCGGTGGCCCTGTGGCCCCCACGCCGCCGCAAGCGACGGCACCAGCAACAGCCCGATCAGGAGGGCGCGGAAGCGGCGGGCAAAGCAGCGGGTATCTGGCATCGTGCGGTCCGAAGCGGTGGGGCGGTTCCGGGAAGGATAGCGATGGCCGGAAAGAGTGGGTGGGTCGCACTCGTTGCCGGCCATTCGCGCAAAAGGTCCGTGCATCGGCCGGCCGCTCGGCCAATGGGCTAAAATGGCGGGGTTTTCCCCCTCACTCCGCCCGCTCAGGAGCTCCTCGCAATGGCGATCAAGGTTGGCATCAATGGTTTCGGCCGCATCGGACGCAACGTGTTCCGTTCGGCCGTGCAGAACTTCGGCAACGACATCGAGATCGTCGGCATCAACGACCTGCTCGAGCCGGAGTACCTGGCCTACATGCTGAAGTACGACTCGGTGCACGGCCGCTTCGATGCCGAGGTGTCCACCGATGGCAACGACCTGGTCGTCAATGGCCGCAAGATCCGCCTGACCCAGGAACGCGACCCGGCCAACCTGAAGTGGGGCGAGATCGGCGCCGAAGTCGTGATCGAGTCGACCGGCCTGTTCCTGACCAAGGAAACCGCGCAGAAGCATATCGACGCGGGTGCGAAGAAGGTGATCATGTCGGCGCCGTCCAAGGACGACACCCCGATGTTCGTGTTCGGCGTCAACGACGACAAGTACGCCGGCGAGGCGATCATCTCCAACGCCAGCTGCACCACCAACTGCCTGGCGCCGGTGGCCAAGGTGCTCCACGACAAGTGGGGCATCAAGCGTGGCCTGATGACCACCGTGCACGCCGCCACCGCGACCCAGAAGACCGTCGATGGCCCTTCCAACAAGGACTGGCGTGGTGGCCGCGGCATCCTGGAGAACATCATTCCGTCCAGCACCGGTGCGGCCAAGGCCGTCGGCAAGGTCATCCCCGAGCTGAACAAGAAGCTCACCGGCATGAGCTTCCGCGTGCCGACCAGCGACGTCTCGGTGGTCGACCTGACGGTCGAGCTCGAGAAGCCGGCGACCTACGAGGAGATCTGCGCGGAGATGAAGGCGCAGTCCGAGGGCGCGCTGAAGGGCGTGCTGGGCTACACCGAGGACAAGGTGGTCGCCACCGATTTCCGCGGCGAGACCCGCACGTCGGTGTTCGATGCCGAGGCCGGCATCGCGCTCGACGACAGCTTCGTCAAGCTGGTCAGCTGGTACGACAACGAGTGGGGCTACTCCAACAAGTGCCTGGAGATGGCCAAGGTGATCGCGGCGAAGTAAGTCGCCGCGCCCGGAACCGGAGGCCCCGCCATGTGCGGGGCCTCTTCGTTTCCGGCCGGTGGCCAGGCCTGTACGGAGGACGGCGGCGGGCGCAAGTCTCGCGCCGCCCGCACCGGCGCCAGCCTTCGCGTGGACCTCGCTGCGCGTGGCTCAGAAGGCCGCGTCGAACGCGACCTCACCCGACACACCCACCTGGTAGGCCGACACCCGGCGCTCGAAGAAGTTGGTCACCTCCTGCACGTCCTGCAGGTCCATGAAGCCGAACGGGTTGGTCGCGCCGAAATGCCGCGGCAATCCAAGCTGGCCCAGGCGCTGGTCGGCGCAGTACTCCAGGTACTGGCGCATGTCCTTGAGCGACAATCCGGCAACGCCCCCGGACAGCACGTCCTCGGCAAAGCGCATTTCGCAGTCGACCGCTTCGCCGAGCATGCGCACGACGTCTTCCTGGAACGCGCTGTCGAACAGGCCCGGTTCTTCCTTGCGAACGGTGTCGATCACTTCGAACGCAAAGGCCATGTGGCAGCTCTCGTCGCGGAACACCCAGTTGGTGCCCGACGCCAGGCCATGCAGCAGCCCACGCGAGCGCAGGTAATAGACGTAGGCGAACGCGGCGAAGAAGAACAGCCCTTCGATGCAGCAGGCGAAGCAGACCAGGTTGAGCAGGAACTGGCGGCGTGCCTCACGGGTCTCGATGCGCGTGAGACCCTGGATGGAATCGATCCACCTGAAGCAGAACTCCGCCTTGGCGCGGATGGACGGGATGTTCTCGACCGCGTCGAAGGCCCTCGCGCGCTCTACTGGATCCGGCAGGTAGGTGTCGAGCAGGGTCAGGTAGAACTGCACGTGCAAGGCTTCCTCGTACAGCTGACGCGACAGGTACATGCGCGCCTCGGGAGCGTTGATGTGCTGGTAGAGGTTGAGCACCAGGTTGTTGGCGACGATCGAGTCGCCGGTGGCGAAGAATGCCACCAGGCGTTCGACCAGGTGCCGCTCCGCCGGGCCGAGCTTGTCGCGCAGGTCGTTGACGTCGAGCGAGAAGTCGACTTCTTCGACCGTCCACGTGTTGCGGATCGCGTCGCGGTACATGTCGTAGAAGCGCGGGTAGCGCATGGGCCGCAGGGTGAGGTCGAAGCCGGGGTCGAGCAGGTGGGTGGACATGGTGGATCCTTGGGATTCGGTTGGACGACGCGGGGGTGTGCGGATGTAGGAGCGGCTTCAGCCGCGATCTGGAATGGTTCGCCCCGCGCCGGTTCCCGATCGCGGCCGAAGCCGCTCCTACAAGAGCGGGGCGTTACTGACAGGCTTCGCAGCTCTCCGGGTTCTCCAGCGAGCAGGCAATCGCCTCATCCAACGGCGGCGCACCCACCGCAGCGGCCCCGACGGTCGCCTTGGCGATCCGCGTCGCCGGGCGCGAACGCAGGTAGTAGGTCGTCTTCAGGCCTTTCTTCCACGCGTACATGTACATCGACGACAGCTGCCCGATGTTCGGGTTCTCGATGAACAGGTTGAGCGACTGGCTCTGGTCGATGAAGGCGCCACGGTCGGCGGCCATGTCGATCAACGAGCGCATGGGCAGTTCCCAGGCGGTGCGGTAGACCTGCCGCAATGATTCGGGGATCGCGTCGATGCCCTGGATCGAGCCGTCGGCGCGCTTGATGGCGTCGCGCAGCTCAGGCGTCCACAGGCCGAGCGTCTTGAGCTCTTCGACCAGGTAGCGGTTGACCACGATGAAGTCGCCGGACAGCGTCTCGCGCTTGAACAGGTTGGACACCTGCGGCTCTATGCACTCGTAGCAACCGGCGATCGAAGCGATCGTCGCGGTCGGCGCGATCGCGACCAGCAGTGAGTTGCGCAGGCCATGCTTGCCGATACGCGCACGCAGCTCGGCCCAGCGCCCGGGATCGTCGGGCTGCACATCCCAGGCTTCGAACTGCAGTTCGCCGTTCGCGGCGCGGGTATCGGCGAAGGCGGGGTGGCCACCGTGCTCGAGCGCCAGCTCGTTGGACGCCGACAGCGCGTGGAAATAGATTTCCTCGGCGATCTTCTTCGACAGTGCCCGCGCGGGTTCGGAATCGAACGGCAAGCGCAGCTTGAAGAACACGTCCTGCAACCCCATCGCGCCGAGCCCGACCGGCCGCCACTTGAGGTTGGCGCGGCGCGCGGTCTCGATCGGGTAGAAGTTCAGGTCGATCACGCGATCCAGCTGGCGCACCGCGAGACGAACCGTGTCGGCCAACCGTTCGAAATCGAAGCGACCCGCCTCACCGTGCAGTGGGCCATCGGCGAAGACCTCGACATGGTGGCCCAGGTTGATCGAACCGAGGTTGCACACCGCGGTCTCGTCCTGCGAGGTGACCTCCAGGATCTCGGTGCACAGGTTCGACAGGTGCACGACGTTGCCGGCCTTTGCGGTCTGGTTGCAGGCGCGGTTGGACTTGTCCTTGAAGTTCATCCAGCCGTTGCCGGTTTGCGCCAGCGTGCGGATCATCCGGCTGTACAGCTCGCGCGCCTTGACCTGCTTGTGGGCGAGCCCGGCGGCCTCGGCGGCGGCGTAGGCGCGGTCGAAGGCGTCACCGAACAGATCGGTCAGCTGCGGTGCCCCGGCTTTCATCAGCGTGGCCGGGTCGAACAACGACCACATCGCGTCTGCCTCGACCCGGCGCATGAACTCGTCGGGGATCCAGTTGGCGAGGTTGAGATTATGGGTGCGCCGGGCGTCGTCTCCGGTGTTGTCGCGCAGTTCCAGGAACTCCTCGACATCGGCATGCCACGGCTCCAGGTACACGCATGCCGCGCCCTTGCGCTTGCCGCCCTGGTTGACCGCCGCAACCGAGGCGTCGAGCGTCTTCAGCCACGGCACGATGCCGTTGCTCAACCCATTGGTCGAACGGATCAGCGAGCCGCGCGAGCGGATGCGGGTGTAGCTCAGGCCGATGCCGCCGCTGAACTTGCTCAGCTTCGCGACATCCATGTAGCGCTGGTAGATGCCCTCCAGCGAGTCCTCGGGTGAGTCGAGCAGGAAACACGACGACAACTGCTCATGCGTGGTGCCGGCGTTGAACAGCGTCGGCGACGACGGGAGGTAGTCCAGCTGCGCCATGCGCCGGTACAGCGCCAACGCCTCCGGCACGTCCTCGCTGAGCGCACAGGCGACACGCAGGAAGAACTGCTGCGGGGTTTCGATCACCGTGCGCGCTGTCGGGTGGCGCAGCAAGTAGCGGTCGTACAGGGTGCGGATGCCGAAGTAATCGAAGCGATGGTTGAGGCTGTCGTCGATCGCGTCATTGAGCTTGCGCGCATTGGCCTGGACGAAGCCGACCAGGCGCGCGTTGATCAGCCCGAGTTCGTGCCCACGCTGGACCGACTGCGAGAACGCATTGATGTCGATCGCGGCGACTTCCTTTTCGATCACGCCGGCCAGCAGGCGCGCGGCGAGGCGGCCGTATTCGGGTTCCTCGGCGGTCAGCAGTGCGGCGGTGCGGATCGACAGTTCATCGAGCTCGCGGGTCGTGGCCCCGTCATACAGGCCCGAGATGGTGCGTGTGGCGACGCGCATCGGGTCGACGGCGTGCAAGCCTTCGCAGCAGCGGCCGATCGCACGGACGATCTTGTTGAGGTCGACCGGCTCGTGCGCGCCGTTGCGCTTGGTCACGCCCATCCCGAGCGTGGCGGCGGGTGGGGTGAGGATGAGGGCGGGAGAGGCGGGCAGGGTGGCGGTGACGCGGACGACGGTATCGGGCACGACGGGTTCGGTCGCGGTGTCGGGGGCGGTGCTCATGGGTGGACTCCGGTGCATGGCGCACGGTTCGCCACCCTTCCCTCGAGGGCGACGCACGGAGGCACGCAGCGCCGGCGCCGGACGGCGCACCGGAGCGGCCAAGCCCCCGCGGGCTGGAGTGGTTCGGATGGACGGGGTGTCGTGGCCGGTCCGGACGGGCGGCAGCGGCCCGATGGCCAGCGCACGACACCGACCGTCTTCCCCCGAAGACTCCCTGGCCGGTGACCGCGCGGTGTGCTTCGCGCGGCTGTCGGCAGGTCTTCGGGCTCTGGACGCGGACGGCGAGCCGTCCTCCTACTGTTCGCCGCTTCCCGGGGCCGGGGCCCCAGTGCAATGGCGAGGTTCGTTTCCACTACCGCTGCGGGGCAGCGCCGGAGTCGACACGAGGTCTGGACCGGCTTCCCTTTTCAGCCGCCTGCGAGGGCGACACCGACGATGCACAACATATCGGGTTACCGGAGCTTGTCAACGCTAAATGTTGTGGTGTTTAGGCCGGTCAGACATAAGGGCGGATGGATCGGAGGGGCGGCTGCCGGGTGGCCTGGACAGTCGCTCCCCGATACTCGCTTGGTGTCCAGGCCACCCGGCAGCCGCCTGGGAAGAACACGGGCGCTTGTGAAAACAAGCGAGGGCAGTGCTTGAGGCTTCGGCATTGCCCCCAACACGGGCGACGCGTCTGCTCTTGCTCTTCCGGTCGCGATGAATCCGAAGGCGGGGGCGCGGTGTTGTCGCAACCAAGCGAGTATCGGGGAGCGACTTGCGGCAACACCGCGCCCCCGCCCCCGCCCCCCGCGAACACCATCTCGCCACAACACACCAGGAGTGCACCCCGGTTTGCCCCACCATGCCCCCCCGCCGACAATAGGCGGCTGACCGCCGTCCATTCCCCGACGCGCACCCACCTCACGGAAGCGACCATGACCATCCTCCGCATGACCGACCTCGACCTCTCCGGCAAGCGCGTCCTCATCCGCGAGGACCTGAACGTGCCGATCGACGCAAACGGCCGGATCACCTCGGAGCAGCGCATCACCGCGGCCCTGCCGACGCTCAAGCTGGCGCTGGAAAAGGGCGCGGCGGTGATGGTGATGTCGCACCGCGGCCGTCCGACCGAAGGCGAGTGGCGCCCGGAGGACTCGCTGGCGCCGGTGGCGGCGCGGCTGTCCGAGTTGCTCGGCATCGAGGTGCCGCTGGTGCGCGACTGGGTCGGCGGCGTGCCGGTCGAACCGGGCCAGCTTGTGTTGCTGGAGAACTGCCGGGTCAACGTCGGCGAGAAGAAGGACGATGAGGCGCTGGCGAAGGCTTACGCGGCACTGTGCGACGTGTTCGTCATGGACGCTTTCGGCACCGCCCACCGCGCGCAGGCGTCCACCCACGGCGTGATCCGCCACGCGGCCGTTGCCGCCGGCGGGCCGCTGCTGATGGCCGAACTGGATGCGCTGGGCAAGGCGCTCGACGAGCCGGCGCGGCCGCTGCTGGCCATCGTCGCCGGCTCCAAGGTCAGCACCAAGCTCGAGCTGCTGTCGTCGCTGGTGTCCAAGGTCGACCAGCTGATCGTCGGCGGTGGCATCGCCAACACCTTCATCGCCGCGCTCGGCCACGGTGTCGGCAGATCGCTGGTGGAGGCCGACCTGGTCCAGACCGCGCGGGAGATCATGGCCAACGCCAAGGCGCGTGGGGCGGAGATCCCGGTGCCGACCGACGTCGTCGTCGCCCCGGCATTTGCCGCCGATGCGCCGGCAACGGTCAAGCCGGTCGATGCCGTTGGCGCCGACGACATGATCCTCGACATCGGCCCCGATACCGCGGCGCGCTACGCCGCGATGATCGCCGTAGCGGGGACCGTCGTCTGGAACGGGCCGGTCGGGGTATTCGAGTTCGATGCGTTCGGCAAGGGCACCGAGGCACTGGCGCGCGCCATCGCGGCGAGCAATGCCTTCTCGATCGCCGGTGGCGGCGACACCCTGGCCGCCGTCGACAAGTACGGCATCGAGGATGGCGTGTCCTACATCTCCACCGGTGGCGGCGCGTTCCTGGAGTTCCTCGAGGGCAAGGAGTTGCCGGCCGTCGCCGCGCTTGCTGCGCGGGGGTGATACCCGTCGCCGATCCGTCGCGGTAGACGTCCCCCCTGTAGTAGCCTGCGACGCAGGGGAAACGGGGGTACGGGGTTGATACGACATCTGTTCTGGATGCTGGCCTTGCTGGCAGCGGGGTGGGCGCGCGCGGGCGAAGTGGAATTCCGCCGCGGCGAGTTCGGTTTCTCGGTTGCGCCGGTTCCGGCGTTCGTCGAGCCACGTGAGATCCCGGCGCAGTGGGATCCCGCCGCGCCGGGCGCGGCCGACGGGCGTTGGCGCTACTGGCTGTATGACATGCAGGTCGACCGCCGAATGGACCGCAGCGAGCGCCATGTCGACTTCGTTTACGAACCCATCTCGCCGTCGATGCTCGGCGATGCCGGTCGCGTCCAGGTCGGATTCAACCCCGGGTACCAGCAGTTGCGGATACACCGGGTCGAGGTGCGTCGGGATGGCGCCTGGCTGGACCGGCTCCAGCCGGACAAGATTTCCCTTGCCCGACGGGAGAGCGATTTCGAGCGCAACCTCGCCGACGGTGAAGTTTCCGCGCTCATCGTGCTCGAGGACGTTCGCGTCAACGACCTGGTCCGCGTGAGCTACACCGTCTCCGGCAGCAACCCGATTCTCGCGGGCCAGATGTCGGACTGGAGCCACATGGGCTGGGGCAGCCCGGTGCTGGATGTGCACCTGCGGGTACTGGGCGACCCGGGGACGGACTTCGCCATCCATCGCGAGAACGGCGCGCCGGCCGCGCAGATCATCCGCACGGCGGACGCCACCCAGGCGGCGTTCCACGTCCACGGCGCCGCCCCGGTGCTGGATGACGGCGGTTATCCCGCCTGGTACCAGCCATATCCTCTCGTGCAGGTCGCAAGGGCGCAGGGCTGGGCCGACGTCGTGGCCTGGGCCACCCCCCTGTATCCAACGGTCGACACCCTGCCGGCGGAGCTGGACGCGCGTCTGGTTGAATGGTCCCGCCTTGACGATCCGTTCGACCGGATACGCGCTGCCCTGCGGACGGTACAGGACGAGATCCGGTACTTCGGTGCCGAAATGGGCGAGAACACGCACCGCCCACACCCGCCGGCCGAGACCTGGGATCGGCGCTACGGTGACTGCAAGGACAAGGTCTACCTGCTGGTGACCATCCTCGAACGGCTGGGCGTGGAAGCAGCGCCGGCACTGGTTTCCACCGAGCGCGGACGGGCGCTGCTGGAGTTCGTGCCTTCTGCGTCGGCGTTCAACCACGTCATCGTGCGCGCCCGCGTCGGCGACACTGTGATGTGGCTGGATCCGACCATCAGCGGTCAGGGCGGCGACCCGCGCGACAGCGACATGGTGGCATACGGCGTGGCGCTCCCGGTGGTGGCGGGCGTCAAGGCGCTGGAGAGGATCACACCCGCACGCGCATTCGACTCCGGGGTCAGCGTGACCGAGCACTACAGCGTTACCGACGATGGAAGCGTGGTATTCGAGGTTGGCACTGTCTACCGGGGCCCTTCGGCCGACGAAGCGCGCGGAAGGCTGGTCGATGCGCGGGTCAATGAGATATCGCAGCGTTTCGCCAACTACTACCAGCGCCGCCTGGGCGAGCTTTCAATCCTGGAACCCGTGGCGGTCGAGGACGACCGCAAGGGCAACATCGTCACGGTGACCGAGCGCTACCGCCTCGATTCGCCGTTCGACAGCGAGGGCCCGCAGCAGCAGGCGCTGGACGTGTTCGGGCAGGCGCTCGACGTCGCGATGCAACTCCCCAACGGGCTGGGCCGTGTCGCCCCGGTGTCGTTCTCGCGGCCGGCGCGGTTCGAGCACCGCATCCGGTTGGATGCCCCGGACGGATGGTCGCCAACGTTCCGGAGCGATTCGGTCGCCCACGCGTCCGCAACGTTCGACTACCGGCGGGACATTCGTGTCGACGGGCAACGCGTGGAGGTCGACTACGTGCTGGATACCCACGTCGAGGATGTCGCCGGCGAGCAACTCCCGGCACACCTGCGCGACCTGGCGCGCGCGCGTGACAGCCTGTCCGCCCGGCTGCGCTTCCGCGTGCCGGGGTCGTCGGGAGCGGAGGAAAGAAGCGCGCGGCTGAAAGCGCTGTTGCGCGACGTCATGACGAACGGAGACTCGAAATGAACCACCCCAGGATTGCCTCGCTCGCGATGGCCTGTCTGCTGGCACCCGCAATACCGGCAATACCGGCGATCGCTGCCGTTCCGGGCGGTACAACCACCCTGCCAACGGACGAACAGTTGATTGCCGACCCGGCCGCCAGCTGGGAGGCGTTCCTGCAGCATGGGGATGCCAACGCCTACGGCGCCTACGCCGTCCTGTCGTCGGTCGGATACCACGCGGACGGCGTGGACGCTGCGGCTTGCGCAGTGCATGCGAGCGAACTCGACGCGGCCGTGCGAATGGCCCCGGTCAGCATCGCGGTGCGCCGGGCCGCGATGCTGTGCGCGGAAGCGACCGGACGCGATGACACCGCCGAGGTGGAGATGGCCGTCCTGGCGGCTCTGTCCCGGCACGCGTGGTCGCAGGTGTCTGTCCTGAACGCCGCACGCCCGATCCGGGTACTGGCGGCGAGCGATGCGTACGCGTGGCTGCATGCCAGTGGGCTGGAGTTCCGCTACGACTATTACGGGTCGCATCGTCCCGAGAGGTACCTGCCGATGACCGTGGCGGCGTGGGATCCCGAGTTGGGCAAGGAAAGGCGTTTCTCCTTCGATTTCGTCGACACCGGGTACCGGCTTGATCGGGACAGCGAGTTCTCCGGTTACCCGATCCAGCGCGCCGCGATCGCCGAAGCCTTCATCCAAGGCCAGGCGCAGGGCGGCGAGGCCATCGCGGCCGACATCCGTGCGATCGGGGAGGCCCGTCTGGCCAGTTCGCCCGAGGCCAAGCGTGACCTGCTGCGGACGGCTTCCAGCGAGGGCGGGATCCTCTCCGGAGCCGCGTGGCTGGTGACGTGCGAGATCCACGTCCTGGAGGGCTGCGGCGAGGGGTTCGTCGATGCCTGGTTGCCATACGCAGAGCAGAAGCACGTGCTTCCAATGGTGATGCTCTCGTATGCGTATGCGCACGGCATCGGCACCAGCCCCGATCCGGACATGGCCGATGCACTGCTCGATGCGGCCGTCGAGCTGTCCTACCAGGGTTTCGCATCGGTTGAGTACGCGCAGCTGTGGCGGACCGCGAACGAAGGGACGATCCCGGCACCGCTGGTCGACAGGTTGCTTGCTGCCGAACGCGACGGAGAACCCAACGCGCGGTCGCTGCTCGTGTTCGAGCAGTTGAAGCGAGCGGCGGATGACCAGAGCCATGTGGTTCCGGCGGACAGTATTGCCCACCTGTCAAAACCGCGACCGGACACGACCGGGCTCGAGTACTCGTTGCTTGCCGACTACTACCAGGATCGCGGCGAGGCGGACCTGAGCCTGGAGTGGAGGAGAAAGGGCGCGGCGGCGGGATATCCCGAAGATCAGTTCCTGCTCGCGGTCGAACTGATGGAGAATGACAAGACCGACGCAGGACGGGCACGCGTGCGTGAGCTGATGGTGCTCTCCGCCCATGGCGGCAATGCGGGCGCGCAACGCTACCTGGCCCATGAGAGCTCGCGTCAGGGGCGTTGGTCGGAGGTTGAGGGTTGGCTGCTGGATGCGGCGCAGAACGGCGACCCCGCCGCAATCTTCGACCTGGCTGGCGTGTACGAGTGGGGCTATCCCGGTGTGGTCGGGACGGTGGAGCGCTCGGTGGCTGCCTATACCGCCATTGCCGATAATGACGAGGGTGAGCAGGGTGCCGAAGCACGCCGTCGCCTGGCCGCGATGGCGGCTGCCGGACGGGGCATGCCCAAGGATCCGGTAAAGGCCCGCGCATGGCTGCTTGCCGACGCCGAGCGGGGAGACCACGAGTCGCAGTCGTTGCTGGGTTCGTTGATTTTGCAGGGTGAGCTCGGTGACGTCGACACGGCCGAAGGTATCCGCTGGATGGAGCGGGCCATCGCGGCTGACACCCCATCGGCGTACGTGGACTACGGTGCCTGGCTGTACTACGTCGACAAGGCGCCGGGCTCGCGCATGAAGGGCGTCCGGACGTGGGAGGACGCGCACGCCAAAGGCATCACGCTGGCGTCGAACAACCTTGCGTGGGCGCGCTGCACCTCGCCGGACCCGGAGGTTCTCGATGCACGACGTGGTCTGGAAGTCGCGATGGCGATGGGCGATCCGCTGGAGCTCGGGCCGGCGGAAGTCGACACGGTGGCGGCGTGCCACGCGGCTGCCGGCGAGTTCGAGCGTGCGCGTGAACTGCAGTCCCTGGCGATCGAGCAGGTCGCAGTCCAGTTGCCAGCCGACGGCAATGCGGACGTCGACGACGTCGCAGCCTCCCTGGAAGGCTTCAGGCAGCGCCTGGCGCTCTACGAGGGGAGCCAGGGGTATGTTGAGCACGAACGGTTCTAGCCGGCGAGGCCGCCGTGTTGTACGCGGCGGCGCAATCTACCGCGTCGCCGCGCGCCAGTCGCCGGCCAGCACTCCGTAGATCGCGCTGTCGGTTACCTCACCGGCAACGCACCAGCGCTCGCGCAGCAGGCCTTCGCGGATGAAGCCCATCCGCTCGGCGAGCCGACACGACGCCGCGTTGCGCGGGTCGATGTCGGCTTCCACCCGGCGCAGCCCAAGTCCGTCAAACGCGTGGCCCAGCACGGCGTGCACGGCCTCCTGTGCGAGCCCCTGGCCCCACCGGTCCGGATGCAGCGCATAGCCGATCTCCGCGCGCCCCTGGCCGCGGTCGATCGACGCCAGCGTGGCGGTTCCGATGAGGGCGTCAGCGCCGCGCAAGGTGATGGCCCAGCACAGCATGCGTCCGGGATCACGCCCCTGCAGCGCCGAAACGAAGTAGCCCTGCGCCTGGCTGGCATCGGTCCAGGCCGGGAAGCTCCAGTAGCGCATCGCCCGAGGGTTGGAGTGCAGCGCGTAAAGGCCTTCGAAATCGGATTCGACGAAGCCGCGAAGGCACAACCGGGCCGTTTGCAGCCGCGGCGGCTGTGCGGTCGAGTGGGGCGCGGACTCCTGCATTCGTATGCAATCCGTAGGGCGCAATGGCTGTGCTAGCTTCGCTGAAACCCGCGAACTCCGCCATGCCGATGACCCTGCGACGCACCAAGATCCTCGCCACCCTCGGCCCGGCCACCGACGCGCCTGGCGTGCTCGACGCGCTCCTGCGTGCCGGGGTCGACGTGGTCCGCCTGAACTTCTCGCACGGCGACCCGGCCTCGCAGATCGCGCGGGCCGAGGCGGTACGCGAGGCCGGCCACCGCGTCGGGCGCGAGGTCGGCATCCTTGCCGACCTGCCGGGGCCGAAGATCCGGGTCGAGCGCTTCGCCGATGGCAAGGTCCAGCTCAAGGCAGGCGAGCGCTTCGACCTGGTCGCCTCCGCATCGGCCGGACCGGGGTCGGCCAGCGAGGTCGGCGTGAGCTACCTCGGTCTGCCAGGTGACGTCGCGCCCGGCGACGTGCTGCTGCTCGACGACGGCATGGTCCAGTTGCAGGTCGAGTCGGTCGAGGGCGAGCGCATCTCGACCCGGGTGCTCAACGACGGCGAGCTGTCGGACCGCAAGGGCCTCAACAAGCAGGGCGGTGGCCTGTCGCTGGGCGCGCTGACCGAACGCGACCGCGAGCTGATCAAGGTGGCCGCCGAACTGGGCGCCGACTTCATCGCCGTGTCGTTCTGCCGTACTGCCGCCGACATGGACGAGACACGGCGGATAGCCCGCGAGGCCGGCAGCGACGCCGCGCTGGTCTCGAAGATCGAGCGTGCCGAGGCGATCGAGAACCTGGTCGAGATCGTCGAGGCCAGCGACGTGGTGATGGTCGCCCGTGGCGACCTCGGGGTGGAAATCGGCGATGCCGAGCTGCCGGGCCTGCAGAAGAAAATCATCCGCGAGTCGCTCGCCCGCGGTCGGGTGGTGATCACCGCGACCCAGATGCTGCAGTCGATGGTCGAGAGCCCGATCCCCACGCGTGCCGAGGTACTCGACGTGGCCAACGCCGTGATCGACGGCACCGATGCGGTCATGCTGTCGGCCGAGTCCGCGGCCGGGCGCTACCCGGTCCGCGCGGTCGAGGCCATGGCGCGCATCTGCCTGGGCGCCGAGCGCCAGTTCGACCACGACACCGACTTCGAGAAGGCGCCCCGCAACCTGCAGCGCGCCGACCAGGCGATCGCGATGGCCGCGATGTTCCTGTCCGAGCACATCGGGGTGCGCGCGATCGTCGCGATGACCGAGTCCGGCGGTACCGCGCGCTTCCTGTCGCGCTTCCGCTCGCCGGCGCCGGTGTTCGGGCTGTCGCGGCACGAAGGGGCGCGCCGGCAGATGGCGCTGATGCGCAGCGTCGTCCCGGTAGCCTTCGACAGCCGCGGCCTCGCCACCCGTGATGCGGTGCGCAACGCGATCCGGCAGTTGTTCGACGCCGACCGGCTGGCTGCGGGCGAGCGGGTGATCTTTACCAGCGGCGACCACATGGAACAGCACGGCGCCACCAATGTGCTGCGCCTGTTGCAGGTCGGCCGCCAGGGCGAGGCCGAGGGACTGGGCGAGCTGTAGCGGGCAGGATTGACGAGTTCCCGGATTTGTCAATGGGGTACTCGCGGGGTTAGGTTTGTCCCGACGGCAGTCCTCCCCTGCCGAGGAGAAACTCGCATGGAAGTCTCCCGCACGATCGCTCTATCGGCCATTGCCCTGTGTCTCGGGATCGGAACCGCATACGCAGGCGAAGACGTACGCGTCGCCAGTGAGGACGAGATCGCAACGCAGTGGATCCAGCTCACCTCCAATGCCCCGCTCGGCTACCCCACCGAGTTCGCCGATCGCGGCGACAACGTGTGCCTGGCGATGGGCTACGCCATCAACGACGACGGCACGACGTCCGATTTCAGCCTGCTCGGCAGCTGGAACAGCGCCACCGGCGACGTCGAGCCGGTACCCGGTTACTGGGGTGCGTTCGCGCAGGCTGGTGCGAACGCGCTCAGCCACTGGCAGTTCGAGCCCAGGCCCGGCGTCGATGTGGCCGGCACCACCTATACGGTGGCGACGCTCGGGTTCCAGGGCGGCGACCCGCTCGCGCCCGAAGCGCTGCGCGAGCACTGCCAGGTCGATATCCACGCGCTGGTCGCGGCCAGCTGGGGCGACCAGCAGCGCAGCCGTCGCGTCGCCGAGCGCGAGCGTGACCGAATCATCGGCGCGTCGCCGATCCACAGTCCGCGCGTCGATATCCGCTACGAGCCGGCTCCGCAGGTGGCGATCGACACGGGCAGCAGCCCTCGCCGCTGACCGCGGCCCGGCGGGCGGGACGGAGACCCGGGGGCTATACTCCCGGGTTTCCCACCGCTCCCTGCAGGACGTCCACGAATGAGCATCGAACAGCTTGCCGAAACCGCCCAGGCCATGGTCGCCCCGGGCAAGGGCATCATCGCGATCGACGAGTCCAACGCCACCATCAAGAAGCGTTTCGACGGCGTCGGCATCGAGTGCACGGAGGAGAACCGCCGCGCCTACCGGGAGATGCTGCTGACCACCCCGCGGCTGGGTGAGCACATTTCCGGCGCGATCCTGTTCGATGAGACCCTGCGCCAGTCGACCCGTGACGGCGTGCCGTTCACCAAGGTCATGACCGACAACGGCATCATCCCGGGCATCAAGGTCGACAAGGGCACCCATGCCCTGGCCGGCTTCCCGGGCGAGGTGGTGACCGAAGGCCTCGACGGCCTGCGCGCGCGGCTGGAGGAGTACTACAAGCTGGGTGCCCGCTTCGCCAAGTGGCGCGCGGTGATCAACATCGGGGAGACGATCCCCTCGGGCAGCTGCATCGACGCGAACGCCCACGCGCTGGCCCGCTATGCGGCGCTCTGCCAGGAGCAGGGCCTGGTGCCGATGGTCGAGCCGGAAGTGATCATGGACGGCGGCCACGACATCGACGAGTGCTACCAGGTCACCGAGGTCACCCTGCGCTCGCTGTTCGCCTCGCTGTACGAGCAGAACGTGATGCTCGAGGGCACCATCCTGAAGGCCTCGATGGTCCTGCCGGGCACCACCAGCGGCGAGAAGGCCAGCGTCGAGGAAGTCGCCGCGGCGACCTTGCAGTGCCTCAAGTCGACCGTGCCGGCCACCCTCCCGGGGATCGTGTTCCTGTCCGGCGGCCAGTCCGACCAGGACGCCACCGCGCACCTTGACGCGATGAACCGCATGGGCCCGAACCCGTGGCCGCTGAGCTTCTCCTACGGTCGCGCGATGCAGTCGGCGGCGCTGAAGCTGTGGTCGCAGGACCTGGTCGGCAACGTCGGAAAGGCGCAGGAAACCGTGTTCGCCCGCGCGCGCGACAACGGCCTGGCGGCACTGGGGCAGTGGAAGGCGTAAGCCTCCTCCGACCCGCTTCAGAATGAGAAAACGCCGGCTTCGCGCCGGCGTTTTTTTTTGGCATGGTAAGCGCACACCGGTGGCCTGTTCCCGTAGGAGCGACGTGAGTCGCGACCCGTCGAAGGCTCGGAACCGTGTACATGTCGCGACTCACGTCGCTCCTACGGGTGACGGGCGTTCCGCGGGTGGTCGTGGGGATTGCGCAGGCGGGCAGACGCCAAGGGCAGCCTGGCAGACGCCTAGGGCAGCCCGGCCAGCCACTCGTCGTCGGAACCCTCGTTCACGCCTTCCAGCAGGAAGGTGCTGAGGTAGCGCTCACCGGTATCGGGCAACATGGCCAGGATCACCGCGCCGGCATCGGCGTCCCTGGCCACCTCGAGCGCGGCGGCAACGGTCGCGCCGGCGGAAATGCCGACGAAGATGCCTTCCTCGGTAGCCAGGCGCCGCGCCGTATCGCGGGCCAGCACGTCGTCGACCGGCAGCACCGCGTCGGCGGTGTCGCGGTTGAGCACCTCGGGCACGAAGTCGGGGGTCCAGCCCTGGATCTTGTGGGGCTGCCACTCCTTGCCGGCGAGCAGTGAGGCACCCGCAGGCTCGCAGGCGGTGATCCTGACGTCCGGACGCGCGAGCTTGAGCATTTCACCGACCCCGGTGAGGGTGCCGCCGGTCCCCCAGCCGCTGACGAAATGGTCGAGCCGCCGGCCGGCGAAGTCCTGCAGGATCTCGGCGCCGGTGGTGTTGCGGTGGTAGGCCGGGTTGGCCGGGTTCTGGAACTGCCGGGCCAGGAACCAGCCGTGCCGGGCGGCCAGTTCCTCGGCCTTGCGGACCATGCCGGTGCCGCGCTCGGCGGCGGCGGTCAGGATGACCCTGGCGCCGTAGGCCCGCATCAGCTTGCGGCGCTCGATCGAGAAGGTCTCGGTCATCACCGCGACGAACCGGTAGCCGCGGGCCGCGCAGACCATGGCCAGCGCCACGCCGGTGTTGCCGCTGGTCGCCTCGACGACGGTGTCGCCGGGCTTGAGCGCGCCGCGGGCCTCGGCGTCGAGGATGATCGCCAGCGCCAGCCGGTCCTTGACCGAGCCGCCCGGGTTGAACGACTCGACCTTCGCGTAGAGCGTGACGTGATCGGGAGCGAGCCGGTGCAGGCGCACCACGGGGGTGCGGCCGATGGTGTCGACGATGCTGTCGTAAAGCATGGGAGCGTCCTTGGGGGAGGTCGGCCCAGCCTGCCACAGCGCCCGCCCGTCGGCGTGCCGGTTGGCGCAACGCCGGCATTCCATTGGTGAAACTTTGCCGGATCGGGTTTGCCGCTTCTGCTGTCAACCTCCGGCCCACGCCCCCGTTATCCATCGACGACTAGACTCACCGGTCCCCGACGTGATCCCACCCGCATGCAACTGAAAACCCGACTCGGCGCGGCCTGCGCCCTCGCGATGACGCTCGCCCTGGCCGGTTGCAGCGACCCTGCGCCCGAACGCGGCGCCGCCGCTGCCGAGACGGTCACCACCGATGTGGTCCGGATGCAGGCGTGGAACGACACGCTGCGCGCGCTGGGGACGGTCCAGGCACGCGAGTCGGTGACGGTCACCGCCAAGGTCAGCGAGACGGTGGAGAAGGTGCACTTCGCCAGTGGCGACGTGGTCGCGGCCGGGGCGCCGCTGGTTACCCTCAGCGGCCGACAGCAGCACGCCGCCCTGGCCGAGGCACAGGCCACCGCCAACGAGGCCGACCGGCTGTACCGCCGCCAGGCCGATCTTGCCGAGCAGCAACTCATCGCCCGCGCGACGCTGGACACCCAGCGCGCCACCCGGGATGCCGCCAACGCGCGGGTCGCGCAGATCCGTGCCCAGCTCGGCGACCGCGTGATCCGCGCACCGTTCGCCGGCGTGCTCGGCCTGCGCCAGGTCAGCCCCGGCACGCTGGTGACCCCCGGCACCGCGATCGCGACCCTCGACGACCTCGCGCGCGTGCACGTCGACTTCCCGGTGCCGGAGACTGCCCTGGCGCAGGTCGCCGCGGGCCGCCCGCTCACCGCGACCAGTGCGGCCTACCCGGGACGCGAGTTCACCGGCACCGTCGCGACGGTCGCCTCCAGGATCGACCCGGCCACCCGCGCGGTCACCGTACGCGGCGACTTCCCCAACCCGGACGGCCTGTTGCGCCCGGGCATGCTGATGCAGGTCACCCTGATCCGGCCCGAGCGCGAGGCGCTGCTGGTGCCGGAGATCGCGGTGGTGCAGGTCGGCAACAGCTCGTTCGTCTACCGGGTCACGGCCGACGAGACCGTCGAGCGCGTCAACGTGGAAATTGGCGCCCGGCGCGATGGCCTGGCCGAGGTCCTGTCCGGCCTCGCCAGCGGTGAGCGGATCGTGGTCGATGGCACCGGCAAGCTGCGCCCGGGCATGAAGATCGAAAGCGCGCCTGCGGGCGCCGCACCCGATGCCGAGGCGAGTGACGGTGCGGCCGACGACCCGGCACCCGAAGCCCCCGCCAAAGCGCCGGGCGAACCGTCCGAAGCCGCCGCGGATCCGGCGGGCTGAGCATGGGCATTTCCGAGCTCTCGATCCGCCGCCCGGTGTTCGCCACCGTGGTGAGCCTGCTGCTGATGGTGCTGGGCGTGATGGCATTCTCGCGGCTGACCCTGCGCGAGCTGCCCGCGATCGACCCACCGATCGTGTCGGTCGACGTCAATTACCCCGGCGCGTCCGCCGCCGTGGTGGAAACCCGCGTGACCCAGGTGCTGGAGAGCGCGTTGTCGGGCATCGAGGGCATCGAGACGATCCAGTCGCGCAGCGTCAACGGGCGCTCGGCCGTGACCCTGGAGTTCACCCTCGAACGTGACATCGAGGCCGCCGCCAACGATGTACGTGACGCTATCAGCGGTGTCGCCGACCGCCTGCCCGACGAGGCCGACGCGCCCGAGGTGGAGAAGGCCGACAGCGATTCCGACACCGTGGTGTGGCTCAACATGAGCTCGGCCACGATGGACACGCTGCAACTGTCCGACTACGCCGAGCGCTACATCGTCGATCGCCTGTCCAGCCTCGATGGCGTCGCGCAGGTGCGCATCGGCGGCCGCCAGCGGTACGCAATGCGGATCTGGCTCGACAGCGCGGCAATGGCCGCGCGCGGCATCACTCCGGGCGACATCGAATCGGCCCTGCGCGCGGAGAACGTGGAGTTGCCGGCCGGGCGCATCGAGTCGGCCGACCGCGACTTCACCCTGCGCGTGGCGCGCCAGTACCAGGAGCCGGCGCAGTTCGCCCAGATCCCGGTGACCGAAGGCGCCGACGGCTACGTGGTGCGCATCGGCGACATCGCCCGGGTCGAGCTGGCCTCGGCCGAGCGCCGCGCGTACTACCGCAGCAACGGCGAGACCAACGTCGGCCTGGGCATCGTCAAGACGTCCACCGCCAACGCGCTGGACGTGGTGAAGGCCGCGCGCGCGCAGGCCGAGGAGATCCAGAAGACCCTGCCGGAAGGCACCAACATCTTCGTCGCCTACGACGACACCGTCTTCATCGACGCCTCGATCAAGCGCGTGTACTGGACGCTGGCCGAGGCGATGGCGCTGGTGCTGATCGTGATCTGGGCGTTCCTGGGCAGCTTCCGCGCCGCGCTGATCCCGGCAGTGACGGTGCCGGTGTGCCTGGTCGCGGCGTTCATCCCGCTGTACCTGTTTGGCTACTCGATCAACCTGCTGACGCTGCTCGCGCTGGTGCTGGCGATTGGCCTGGTGGTGGACGACGCGATCGTGGTGCTGGAGAACATCCAGCGCCGCGCCGACCTCGGCGAGCCGCGGCTGGTGGCGGCATCGCGCGGGACCAAGCAGGTCGCGTTTGCGGTCATCGCCACTACCACCGTGCTGGTGGCGGTGTTCCTGCCCGTGGGCTTCATGGAAGGCAACACCGGCCGACTGTTCCGCGAGCTGTCGGTCGCCCTGGCCGGTGCGGTGGCGCTGTCGGCCTTCGTCGCGCTGACCCTGACGCCGATGATGTCGTCCAAGCTGGTCCGCCCGCACAACGAAGAAACGTCCAACCGCTTCAATCTGTGGATCAACCGCCGCTTGGAGGCGCTGTCCGGCGGCTACCGGCGCTGGCTGCAACGCAACGTCGGCAAGCGCTGGCTGCTGGCGGCGGTGATGCTGGGCGCGCTCGCGCTGAGCTACGGCCTGATCCGCTTCGTCCCGTCCGAGCTGGCCCCGGCCGAAGACCGCGGGTCCTTCTTCGTCTCGGTGACCGGGCCGGAAGGGGCGGGCTTCGACTACACGGTCGGGCAGATGCGCCAGGTCGAACAGATCTTTGACGACAACACCGGCGAGGGCACCGCGATCCGCCGCTACAACACCCGCGTGCCCGGCGGCTGGGGCGCCAGCGAGGAAATGCACACCGGCAACGTGATCGTCTTCCTGCAGGACTGGGACCAGCGCGAGCGCAGTACCGCCGAGGTGGCCGAGGAGCTGCGTCGCGAGCTGTCCACGCTGCCGGGCGTCCGTGCGCAGCCGCGCGTGGGTGGCGGCCTGGTCGGTGGCCGCGGGCAGCCGATCCAGATCGTGCTCGGCGGCCCGGAGTACGCCGAGATCGCCGGCTGGCGCGACATCATGATGGAGCGCATGGAAGCCAACCCCGGCTTTTTCTCGGTCGACTCCGACTACAAGGAGACCCGCCCGCAGATGCGGGTGGAGATCGACCGCCAGCGCGCCGCCGACCTCGGCGTCAGCGTGTCGAGCATCGGCCAGGCGCTGGAGACCATGATGGGCAGCCGCCGGGTGACCACGTTCGTGCAGGACGGCGAGGAGTACGACGTGATCGTGCAGGCCGAGCGCGGCGACCGCGCCGACCCCGCCGACCTCGCGGCGATCCGTGTCCGCGCCGGCAGCGGTGAGCTGGTGCCGCTGTCCAACCTGGTCACCCTGACCGAGCTGGCCGAGGCGGGCAGCCTCAACCGCTTCAACCGGCTGCGCGCGATCACCATCACCGCGGGCCTGACGCCGGGTTACAGCATGGGCGTGGCGTTGGAGTTCCTCGAGACCACCGCCCGCGAGCAGTTGCCCGAGTACGCCCAGCTTGACTGGAAGGGCGAGTCTCGCGAGTTCCAGAAGGCCGGTGGCGCGGTGCTGCTCACCTTCACCCTGGCGCTGCTGGTGGTGTTCCTGGTGCTGGCGGCGCAGTTCGAGAGCTTCGTGCACCCGTTCATCATCATGCTGACGGTGCCGCTGGCGGTGTTCGGCGCACTGGTGGGGCTGGCGGCAACGGGCGGCACGCTCAACCTGTTCAGCCAGATCGGCATCGTCATGCTGGTCGGGCTGGCCGCCAAGAACGGCATCCTGATCGTCGAGTTCGCCAACCAGCTGCGCGACGAGGGCCGCGACATCCACCGGGCGATCGTCGAGTCGGCAGGCGTGCGCTTGCGGCCGATCCTGATGACCTCGGTCGCGACCGCGTTCGGCGCCCTGCCGCTGGTGCTCGCCGGTGGCCCGGGCTCGGCCAGTCGCGGGACCATCGGCGTGGTGGTGATTTCCGGTGTCGCGTTCTCGACCCTGCTGTCGCTGTTCGTGGTCCCGGCGTTCTACGTGCTGCTGGCGCGGTTCACCCGCTCCCCGCATGCGGTGGGCAACGAGCTGGACCGGCTCGAGGCCGAAACCCCCGAAGTGGGCGGCCACGCGTAAGGCGGTGGCGGCGGGCTGCGGTCCGCCGCCAAATCCGGTTAAGGTGCGGAGCTTGTCCGCCCCAAGGATCACCGCCACGTGGAAGACCTGATCAACTCCCTCAACGGCATCATCTGGAGCCGCGCGCTGATCGTGCTGTGCCTCGGCGCCGGCCTGTACTTCTCGATCCGCACGCGCTTCATGCAGGTGCGCGGCGTGCCGGAAATGATCCGGCTCATGCTCACCAACAAGTCCTCCGCGGCGGGCGTGTCCTCGTTCCAGGCATTGGCGATGTCGCTGTCGGGACGGGTGGGCATCGGCAACATCGCCGGCGTCGCCACCGCGATCGCGTTCGGCGGCCCCGGCGCGGTGTTCTGGATGTGGGTGATGGCCTTCCTTGGCGCCTCCACCGCCTACGTCGAGTCGACCCTGGCGCAGATCTACAAGGAAAAGGACGACCAGGGGCGCTTCCGCGGCGGCCCGGCGTATTACATCGAGAAGGCGATGGGCCAGCGCTGGTATGCGTGGATCTTCGCCGCGGTGACCATCATCGCCACCGGCTTCCTGCTGCCGGGCGTGCAGGCCAACGGCATCGCCGAGGGCATGACCAACGCGTTCGGGCTGCCGCCGGCGGTCACCGCGGCGGTAGTGGTGGTCGCGCTGGGCTTCATCATCTTCGGCGGCGTCAAGCGGATCGCGAAGTTCGCCGAGCTGGTGGTGCCCTTCATGGCACTGGCCTACATGCTGGTCGCGCTGGTGATCCTGTTCCTCAACATCGAGCGCGTGCCGGCGATGTTCACGCTGGTGTTCGAGAGCGCGTTCGGCATGCACGCCGGCTTCGGCGCGATGTTGGGCCTGGCGGTGGAGTGGGGCGTCAAGCGCGGCATCTATTCCAACGAGGCGGGGCAGGGCACCGGCCCGCACGCCGCGGCCGCGGCGGAAGTCGAACATCCTGCGCAGCAGGGCTACGTGCAGGCGTTCTCGGTCTATGTCGACACGCTGCTGGTATGCAGCGCGACCGCCTTCATGATCCTCTCCACCGGCATGTACAACGTGGTCGGCGCGGGCGGCGGGATGCTGGTGGAGGCGCTGCCCGGGATCGCCGCGGGGCCAGGGTTCGCCCAGAGCGCAGTCGAGTCGGTGCTTCCAGGGTACGGCGCCGGCTTCGTGGCGCTGGCGCTGCTGTTCTTCGCCTTCACCACCATCGTCGCCTACTACTACATGGCCGAGACCAACGTCACCTACATCAACCGCAAGGTGCACCGGCCGTGGCTGGTGTTCGTGCTGCGCATCGCGTTGCTGGCGGCGGTGACGTTCGGTGCGGTGCGCAGTGCCGGGATGGCCTGGACCCTGGGCGACATCGGTGTCGGCCTGATGGCATGGCTCAACCTCGTCGCGATCCTGATCCTGCAGAAGCCGGCCCTGAAGGCGCTTCGGGACTACGAGGCGCAGAAGAAGGCGGGAACCACCGCATTCACCTTCGATCCGGAGGCGCTCGGCATCCGCAATGCGAAGTTCTGGGAGCGCAAGCAGGATGGCCTGGAGCCGGTGCTGCCGGACCCCACTCGCGCCCCCGACCCGACCGATGGTCGCTGAGCCGATGAGGCTGAAGCCCCATGGCGGCTGACCCCTACGGCCGCTTCCGCGGTACGCGGCGCCCGCCGGCGGGCGAGGAGACGCCGCGCGAGCTGCGCCTGTACGGGCTCAACGCGGTGCGGGCGGCTTTTGCGCGACGCCCCGAGGCGCTGCGCAAGCTGTACCTGGCCGAAGCGCGGATTCCGGCATTGCAGCCGCTGCTGAAGTGGTGCGTCGCGAACCGGGTCGGCTACCGCGTGGTCGGCGAGGACGACCTGCGCAAGCTGGCCGCCAGTGCGCACCACGAAGGGGTCGTCGCCGACCTGCAGCGCGAACCGCCGGTCGCCCTCGATGCCTGGCTGGCCGCCCTGCCGGCCGGCCCGCAGTGCGCGATCTGGCTGGATGGCGTTGGCAATCCGCACAACCTTGGCGCCATCCTGCGCTCAGCCGCGCACTTCGGGGTGGCCGCGATCCTGCTCCCGCAGGCGTCGAACCTTGCGCTGTCAGGTGCCGCGGCGCGGGTTGCCGAGGGCGGTGCGGAAGCGGTGCCGATGGTGCGGCTGGGCGATGACGCAACGTCGCTGGCCCAGTTGGGTGAGGCCGGCTTCGCGACCGTTGCGACGGTGGTCGAGGGTGGCGACAGCGTGTTTGCGATGCCGCCGCCGGATCGTCTCGTGTACGTGCTTGGCGCCGAAGGCGAGGGCATGGACCGCGGCCTGGCCGCGCGGTGCGACCGGCAGGTGTCGATTCCCGGGACCGGCGCCGTGGAAAGCCTCAACGTGGCTGCGGCGACGGCGGTGTTGCTGGCAGCCTGGTGGAGCCGGGCCGGCTAGCCACCGCGAGACAAAGCGGGAATCAGGCGGCGGGCGCCGAATCCATCGGCAACCGTGCACACACGCAGGTGCCACCACGCGCACCGGGCCGCACCTCCAGCGTGCCGCCGAGTTGTTCGGCACGCTCACGCATGGTCACCAGGCCGAGCCCGTGGCTGCGGCGCGGATCGAAACCGGTGCCATCGTCCTCCACCAGCAGCTCCAGCACGTCATCGCCCGCCGCGCCGTCGATGGCCGGGCGTCGCCCGTCGATCGGCGTGTCATCCATCGCCAGGGTGACTTCGACGCGGGTCGCCCCGGCGTGGCGCAGCACGTTGGTCAGCGCTTCCTGGGCGATCCGGAAACACGCCAGTTCGACCTCGGGCGCCGGCCGCCGGGGCAGCGGCTGCAGCGACAGCACGAGCTCCGACGCCTTGCCGCGGAACAGCGCGCCGGACTGCCAGCGCAACGCGGCCTCCAGCCCGAGGGCGTCGAGCTGCGGCGGCCGCAGCAGCAGCGACAGGTTGCGCAGCTTCATGACCGTCTGGTCGGCGATCTGCGAGATCTCGGCGACGGTCGCGGCACGACGATCGTCGTCCTCGTCATCCACTGCCTGGGCGCACAGCTTGATCGCGGTGATGGCCTGGCCGATGTCGTCGTGCAGCTCGCGCGACAGCGCGCTCCGCTCGTCTTCCTGCAGCGTGATGATGCGGCGGGTGAGTGCCTGCAGTTCGGCGCGCTGGCGCCGTACGGTGCCTTCGTTGCCCCGCACGGTCCGTCGACACAGCAGTTCGTAACAGATCGCCGCGCCCACCAGCGCCGAGCCCATGGCGACCAGGACCATCAACAGCAACGACGAGGCGATTGGCATGGGGCCAGTGTGCCCCGGCTAAAACCGGGAAAGCAAAAGCGCATGATCGGCCCCCGGAAACGCAGCTCCCCGCCACGGGGCGGGGAGCTATTGGAATCTTCGACCCGGTGCAATCAGAACAGTTCGACGCTGCCCGCATCCATCGACTGCTGCATCACCGGCTTGTGCGGCGGGCGCTCCCACTCGCCACGCATCTGGCCGATGCGCTGGACCAGCCGCTTCAGCGCCGCCTGCACCTCGTCGTCGTGGTGGTCGCGGTGCAGCAGCTCGTGCAGGGTCGTCGCTTCGGTGTTGATCGCGCTCAGGCGCTCCAGGTGCAGGTTGGCCGCGCCGAGTGCCTGGGTGGCGATGTCCTCGAACTGCAGCGAGCGGACCGCCTCGGCGACCGAACCGTCGATCGCGCGGCCGCAATCGGCGATTTCGCGCATGCCATTGCCCAGCCCGCGGTTGATGCCGTCGACGCGCTCCAGCATGGCCGCCGCCTCCTGGCGCGCACCGCGCGAGCGGTCGAGGTCGCGCGAGGCCATCGTGGTGACGGTGTCGCGCACCTTGGCGATCGCGTCCTTGGAGCTGTGGGCGAGCTTGCGGATCTGCTCGTTGAAGGCGGTCGAACGCTCCGACAGGTTGCGTACCTCGTCGGCGACCACCGCGAACCCGCGGCCGGCCTCGCCCGCGCGCGCGGCCTCGATTGCCGCGTTGAGGGCCAGCAGGTTGGTCTGGTCGGCGATCGACTTGACGTCCTCCAGCAGCGCGAAGATGCCGTCCAGGTGCTCGGCCATCGCGTCGATGTGGGTGACGGTGGTGCCGCTCTGGCCGGCGACGGCTTCGAGTGCCTCGACCAGTTGTTCCATCTTCTGGCTGGCCTGCAACGCGAACTGCTGGATGTCCACGCCGGCGCCGTTGTCGCTGCCAGTGCGGTCGATGATCCGGGCGACCACCTCGCCCTGTTCGCGCGACTTGCGGTTGACCGCGTCGAAACTGCTGCCGAGCTTGGCGACCGCCTCGCGGATCAGTTCGCGGGTGCGCTCGATCTCGGTGCGCGAACCGTTGACCTCGGAACCGACGAAGGTGCGCAACTCCTCGAGCAGCCGGCTCTGTTCGCGCATCGCGGCCGTGGCCTGGCCAGGACGGAGAGTGAACCAGGCGAAGCCAAGCCAAGCGGCGGTCATCGCCACCAGCGCGCCGAGGCGCACGGCGGCGGGCCAGCCGATCAGTTCGGCACACAGCAGGACGGCGGTGAGCACCAATGGTGCTGCCAGTCGGATCATTGCGCGGGAGTCCATCAGAGCTCTCTCGGGGTGGTCTCTCCCGGTATCGGCGGAGGTGGCGGTTGCTTGAGTCGCCAAGCGACCATTTCGCGACCGGTGTCGCGTCTATCGAACCACCGATTCGCGCGCCGGGACTTCCAGCAATGCCTCGGCGACCTGCTCGAGCGGCACCTGCCGTTGCGCCGCGCCCAATGCCACCGCGGCGCCGGGCATGCCCCAGATCACGCTACTTGCGCGGTCCTGCGCCAGGGTCGCTGCGCCGGCCTCGCGCAGCGCGAGCAGTCCGCGCGCGCCGTCATCGCCCATGCCGGTCAGCAGTGCGGCCGACGCGTTGGCGCCGGCATGGCGGGCCACCGATTCGAACAGTACGTCGACGCTGGGCCGGTGGCCGCGCACCGCGTCGTCGTCACCCAGCTCGCAATACCAGCGCGCACCGCTGCGGCGTACCCGCAGGTGGCGGCCGCCGGGGGCGACGTAGGCATGGCCGGCCAGCAGTTGTTCGCCATCGCTGGCTTCGCGCACCGTCATCCGGCTGTGGCGGTCCAGGCGCTGCGCGAACGGACCGCTGAAGGCGGCGGGGATGTGTTGTGCGATCACCGTCGCCGGCGCATCGGCGGGCATGCCGGCCAGTACCAGCCGGATCGCTTCGGTGCCGCCGGTGGAAGCGCCGATCGCGAACAGGCGGTCGGTGGTGCGGTAGCCGATCGGCCCCGGCCGTGGCGCCGGCGTATGGCCGGGGACCAGCCGGTTGACCTGAGCGCCGGCGGCGTCGCGCACCTTGGCGCACAGCAGCTCGGCGTGCCCGGCCAGGCCGCGGGCGACGTCGATGCGGGGCTTGGCCACGAAGTCGACCGCGCCCAACGCCAGTGCATCCAGGGTGACCTGGGCGCCACGTTCGGTCAGCGACGACACCATGACCACCGGCATCGGCCGCAGGCGCATGAGGTTCTGCAGGAACGTGAGCCCGTCCATGCGCGGCATCTCGACATCGAGTGTCAGCACGTCGGGCGCCAACTGCTTGATCTTCTGGCGTGCGATGAAGGGGTCCGCTGCGCTGCCGACCACCTCGATCCGGGGGTCGGACGACAGCAGCCCGGTCATCAGCTTGCGCACCAGCGCGGAGTCGTCGATGACGAGCACCCGCACCGGCCGGGAATGCCGTACTTCCATGGCCACCACCACCGGTCAGAACAGCTCGACGCTGCCGGCGACCGGCGCGCGCTGCAGGCTGCCCAGGTAGGCGCGCTCGGCCCGTGCGATCTCGTCGTCGCGCGTCGCCGGCAGGCGCTTGACCAGGGTGCGGCCGGTCTGGGCGAAGAAACAGACCTTGCGCGGGTGGATGTCACCCAGGTCCTGCGCCATCACCGGGATGCGTTCGGCCGCGAGGTACTCCAGCACGAAGCGTGCGTTGCGCGTCCCGATCGGGTCGACGTGGAAGCCGCTCAGCACGTTGCCGCCGCCGAACACCTTGGCCAGCAAGTGCTGGCGTCGCGCACCGCGCTTGAGCAGGTCGTTGATCAGCAACTCCATCGCGTGCGCGCCGTAACGCGCGCACACGCTCTTGCCGTCCTCGCCGGGCAGCATGAAGTGGTTCATTCCTCCGACCTTCACCACCGGGTCGTACAGGCAGGCGGCCACGCACGATCCGAGAAGGGTGACCAGCGCGACCGCGTCACCCGTCGCGACGTAGTCGGCCGGAAGCAGCTTGATCGCCTCGGTCTGCAGGGTGCGGTCGTAGTAGCGGGCGCCGGCGGCCTCGACGACAGGGGCGACCGCGTTCACGCGCGTGTCCCGCTGCGCGGCGCGGCGCGGTACACCGTGCGGCCGCAGGGTACGACGATGTCCTGCGCGTGGGCGAAGCTCTCGGAGTGGCCGGCGAACAGCAGTCCGCCCGGCGCCAGCAGCGGCGCCATCCGCGCCAGCACCGCGTACTGGGTCGGCTTGTCGAAGTAGATCATGACGTTGCGGCAGAACACCGCCTGGAAACCCCCGCGCAGGCGGTAGTCGGCGTCCAGCAGGTTGAGCGGGCGGAAGGTCACCAGCGAGCGCAGCGCCGGCTTGACCCGGCACATGCCGGCGTTGGGCCCACTGCCGCGCTGGAAGAACGCGCGCTGGCGCTGCTCGGATACCGCTGCGATGCGCTCCAGCGGGTACACCCCGGCCGCGGCGGTGCGCACCACGTTGGTGTCGATGTCGGTGGCGAGGATCCGCACCGGCGGCGTGGGCGTGTCGTACGCCTCGCATGCGGCGATCGCAATCGAGTACGGCTCCTCGCCGGTCGACGCGGCTGCGCACCATAGGGTGACCGGCCCGGCCGGCGCCGCGCGCAGGTGGCGGACCAGCTCGTCGAAGTGATGCGCCTCGCGGAAGAACGAGGTGAGGTTGGTCGTCAGCGCGTTGGTGAACGCCTCCCACTCGGGGCCGTCATCGCCCTCCAGCGCGTCGAGGTAATCGCAGAAGCGTTCCAGCCCGAGCGCGCGCACGCGCCGCGCCAGGCGGCTGTAGACCATGTCGCGCTTGTGCGCGCTCAGGTGGATGCCGGCGCGGGCGTGGATCAGCCGCGACACCCGCTGGAAGTCGCGGTCATCGAAATCGAAGTCGCGGACGCCGGCGTCGTCGACCTGGCGTGCGCGGGCCACGGCGGCGGCGTCACTCACGGCCCGCTCCCGTCGGCTTCGCCGCATCGCTGGCGACGCGGGCCTCGAGCCAGTCGCCGAAGGCATCGGCCGCAAGCGCTGGCGCGTACAGGAAGCCCTGCGCGCCATGGCAACCCAGGCCGCGCAGCAGGTCGGCCTGGGCGTGGTTCTCCACGCCCTCGGCGGTCACCTGCAACTCCAGGTTGGAGGAGATCAGCAGGATCGACTTGATGATGGCCGCGTCGCTGAGGTTGGCCAGCATGTCGCGCACGAACGAGCGGTCGATCTTCACCCGGTCCACCGGCAGCCGCTGCAGCAGCGACAGCGAGGCATAGCCGGTTCCGAAGTCGTCGAACGACAGCCGTACGCCGCGCTTGCGCAGGCCGGCCAGTGACTGCGCCGCCGCGTCGCCGGGGTTGAGCGCGATGATCTCGGTGATCTCCAGTTCCAGCCGCTCGGCCGGCAGGCCACTGTCTTCCAGCGCCTGGTCGACCTCGCGCTGCAGCTGGCCGTTGTTCACCTGCACCGGGAACAGGTTGATGCTGATGGCGAGCTGTTCGCCGTCGATCCGGGGCCAGCGGGTGGCGTCGTGGCAGGCCTGGCGGATGATCCAGCGGCCGACGTCCGCCGCAACCGGGCTGGCCGCCAGCGCGTCGATGAAGTCGACCGGCAGCAGCAGGCCACGCTCGGGGTGGCGCCACCGCAACAGCGCCTCGGCGCCGAAGGTGCGGCCGGTGTCGAGGTCGATCTGAGGCTGGTAGTGCACCTCGAACTCGCCCTGCGCGTGCGCGCGGCGCAGCTCCAGGTCGAGCATCCGGCGATTGTTGATCTCCTGCCGCATGCCGGCATCGAACCAGCAACAGCGGCGGCCGCCAGCGGCCTTGGCTTTGTAGAGCGCAAGGTCTGCGCGGGCGATCAGTTCGCTTGGGCCACAGGCCTCGTCCGCCTGCGCGATCGCGATACCAATGCTCGCGTCCAGGTGCACGGCATGGCCGTCGAACTCGCCGGGTTCGGAGATCTGCAGCAGCACGCCGGCCAGCCGTGTGTCGAGCTCGGCGGCGTCGGCGCCTGGGCAGAGCACGGCGAATTCGTCGCCACCGAAGCGCGCCAGCAGGGCGCCTTCGGGCAACGCCGCCTGCAGGCGCTCGGCCGTGGCCTGCAGTACCGCGTCACCGGTGCCGTGGCCGAGGGTGTCGTTGACCGCCTTGAAGTTGTCCAGCCCGACCAGCGCCAGGCCGACATCGCTGCCGGCCGATAGTTCCGCGGCAAGCATGTCGAGCAGTGCCGTGCGGTTGGGCAGGCCGGTCAACGGATCGTATAGCGCCACCCGCAGCAGCTGGTCGCGCTGGCGCAGGTGCTCGGTGATGTCGCGCAGCACCAGCGCCACGCCCTCGCCACGGGTGAGCTGCCACGCACAACGCGCCGCTTCCACCGTATGCAGCTGGCCACTGGTCTGGATGTGCAGGTTCATGCGCTCGACCGTGTCCTGCGCGCGGCCGTGCAGCCAGGCGTGCGCGAGGTCGGGGTCGGCCTGCAGGTGCGGCGGGAACAGCATCTCAACCGGCATGCCGCGCATGCCGCGCGCGCGGCCACCGAACAGCGTTTCGGCCGCGTGGTTGACGAACACCACGCCGCCGCTGGCGTCGATCACCACCACCGCACTGAAATCGGCCTGCATGATCTGCGCGGCAATGCGGTTGCGGCGCTGCAGCTGGTGGCGCTCCAGCAGTCGCGCCGCCAGCCGTGCGAGCTGGCCCAGCAGCGGTTCACTGGCCGGCGGCAGGCGGTCGCGCGCGACGGTATCGGCGACCGCGAGCACGCCCAGTCCGTGACCGTCCGCGCCGTTGACCGGCAGCGTCAGCACGAAGCGGATACCGACCGGTCCGGTCACGAGCAGGTCCTGCCGGTGCAGCGGGTCGGCGTGGGTGTCATTGACCACCCGCACCGACGGTCCGGCTTCGCGCAACAACAGGCTGGCGTCGGCGTCGGCGGCGTCGATGCCACGTCTGGCGACCAGTCGCGCTTCCGCCCCCAGCCCGATCGCCAGCGTCGCGATCGGGGCGTCGAACAGCGAGGCCGCCAGCGACAGCAGGTCGACGAACTCCTCGCCGCCGAGCCCGGGGTCGTGTGGCAGGTCGTCGCCGATCCGGCTCCATGGCGCGCCCGCGTGTTCGGCAAATCTCTTTCCGGGCGTCAGCGGTTGCGCCATGTGGGATCCTTGGGCGGTTACCCGGGGGCGCGCGCCGATGCCTGGCGCGCGACCTTGCCGGTCACCTGTATATCGGCGGCGATGGGCCGGGCTTGAGGGCGGCGGTCCCGGCGGGCCTGCCAACAAAAAGGGCGCGCCGTCGAAGGCGCGCCCCGTGGTTTGCATCGGCCCGGATCAGAACTCCTGCCAGTGCTGGTCCTGCCCATTGGCCGCGGTCTTGCTGCGCGAGGCGCGGGTGGCGGCCGGTGCGGCCGGCCGCG